>QNDG01000284.1 GCA_003645915.1 Candidatus Zhuqueibacterota bacterium
GGGAATCTGATCACAAAATACTCTTTAATCCGGAGATCCTCTGTATTTTGTGCAAAAAGAGGATTTAACATCAACAGCATGATTAAAAACAGACTTTTTTTCATAAATTATCCTGTGAGTAATTGCTATTAACCTGTATCAAAAAATTTTCTCCCCAAAAAACTTTACTGATATTCCCGCTCTTCAGATTAATGAACTTCAACTTCATCGCAGAAAATCCACGATTTGCCTCCTTCACCAACATGCCATTTGGGGCACTCTTTTATATTTACAGCTGAGACTTTAACAAAACGTACTTTTTCAGGTTCAAACCTGGCTGTAAACATTTTTATAATTTTATCAGGATCTTTTTCATCAATCATATTCTTAACACTGGCAGCAAGATGAAATTTTTCTCCGTCAGAAGAAACATAATAATCCACTCTTTTTGGCATAAATATCCATGACTTTATATCCTGAAGAAATTCTGCTGAAATTTCGGAAACCTGAGTCTCCTTTTCCAGATCAATAATCGCTGTCATGTCTTCGCCTTCAAACCCTATCCAGTGAAGATAATAACTTTCAAGTCCTCTGAGCCCGTTAGTTAAAGCTGCGCCTCCGCCTGCAGGATACTTGGGACTGGGCTCAGGTTGAATTTTTACCGGTTTAAAAAGAGCAAGATTGTCTATCATATTTCTTGATAAAAATCTCATTACATCTTCTTTATATCTCTCCGGTGTATAGCGGTGTTCCTCAATTGATTTATAACCGTACTTATTACAGTTTGTCACAAACATATCGAGCTTATCCAGCATTTTCTGCCTGACCTTCCAGGTGCCGGAGGAATCTTTGTAAAAGTATCCTCTTTCTCCTGTTCCATACTTTCTTGCCTGTTCAAGCTCTGCATACTCCAGCGGAAGCCTTGCCTGTTTCACACGGTCAAGAACATCAGGTTTATCTTTTACAGCTTCTTCAGCTTTATCAAACAGCCTGATGTATTGATCCATAAGAGACGGGGATAAATACCCGTGCATCGGCATCCACGGATTTCCGTAAATCAACAGAGGTTCTCCTGATTTTTCCATAGCTTTGTGCATAAGTTTGATATACTTCAGGATATATGGGCCTGCTTCTTCATAATACCCGGAAGTAAAATCTTTAATTATTTTATCAACATCTGCATCCGAATCCCATAATAATTTTGCAATAATATATGTCCTGAGTTCATGAAACTCGCCTTTTGAATGGCCGTCTCCCTGTTCAAAGATCATCTTGCAGTTATGATTCTCAAAAAATTTAATATTAGGTTTAAGTACATTAAAATTTGGAAAAGGGCTTACCATGTTTCTGAACTGAACAACATAATCCCAAATCATTATATTGTTTGTGAGCCGGCTCCAGTCAACCATATCCTGACTGAATGATGTACAGGTCTCTGTAACAGGTCTTGATCTGTCACACTCTATTGAGCACAGAACAACAAGCACATTATCCGCAGGTTTAATATTCTGCGGAGCGTGCCGTGTATATTGATACGCCAGAGTAGCAATTGTTTTGTCAGGGAATTTTGATGCGACCTGATTAACAAAATGTATCATAGTGCCTGAAGGCCCGCCGTATTTTTTATCAAGTGCAAGACACTTATCACACTGACACGGGCCGAAATCATCGTTTTGTGATACAGACCAGAATTTTGCTTCGGGATTCTCTTTTATTCGCTTTTGCAAATCCTTGACAACAATATCCAGCACTTTGGGATTTGACAGGCACAACTGAAAATCCGGAACCCGCTTGCCTCCTATTTCCGAGAAATATTCCGGGTGGGTTTTAAAATATTTATCCGGAGGGACAAAATCATCAAAGGTGTGTACAAACATTCCCCAGTCGCTTTTTCTGTCTGCATTAGTGTTAAGTTTGTGCCAAGATGCATACGAAGAATCCATAGCTTCCTGCATATGAATAAGTCTGTACGGTATTTTGGGAACATGTTTTGTTTCAATTTTTCCGAGTGTGATTGATGATTTCCGCGGTATTACTTCCACATCTGACGAATAACGTCTTACTCCGAGATAATCTTCAAGAAAAGTATGCACAGCATTCAATACACCTTTTTCCCCTCCTCCTGCAATTATAAGATTTTCCCCGAATGTTTTTATAATAATTCCATCCGGTTCAATATCTTCCCATGAAATATCAAAAGCGCACTCTTTTTTTGATCCTGGACCGCCTATCCATATCTCTGGCATACCAGGCTCTGCTTTCCCGAATGTAACAGGTATTTTAGCATCTGAAATTTTGTAAATGTATTTAATCAACTCCTTTGCCGCATCATAATCACCTGCTGAAGCGTTTTTAGGCACAACAATACTGTAATCACTTACTCCATTCCGTACGATTTCTAATTTTCGGCCGGAACAAGATATAAAAATCAGTGCTGGTAAAATCACACATAAAATACATTTTTTCATTTTTTTATACCCTTAAAAATTTTACCTGTCTTTCTCCTGCATAACAGTCAAATCTTCTTATATTCTATATTTCATAATACCAGGATTTTCCGAAAATAACTGTAAAAACTCTCAATCCTCCGTTCGGTAAAGACTGTAGTTTTTAATTCAAAATTCAATATTTATAATTCAAAATTTTCTCTCTTATCATCCCACATTAAAAATGATTCCCCCTATTCAAATCTGTTTACTTTTCACTAACCAGCCTTATCTTACCATAATCTCATCAACAAAAAGCCAGGCCTTTTCTCCCTGTCCAGGATGACCTTTGGGGCATGTGCCCTGGTTTCTGACAATCACTTTAAGATATCTTGTTGTAGCCCTTCCAATATTTATGACAATATCGTTACTGCCTGAAGATTCAAAAGCAAAGTCATCTCTTTTAACGGACTTAAGCTTATGAAAATCAAATCCGTTTGTTGATGTGTAAAGCTCAATCTTTTTGGGAAGAAAAATCCAGGACTGCTCGTTCTTCAATGTTCCTATAACAACATCTCTGAAAGTACGCGAATGTCCCATATCCAGTACTGCTACCAGATCCGTACCTTCAAACCCCATCCAGGCTTTGTGATGAAAATCAAAATCCGCCCGCTTTTTATCTATAAGTGATTTCGGGCCCGATGCGTGATATTTTTTTGAATATCTTGTTAATAGAGAAATACTCCTTATTTCCACAACTCTGATATAATCAACTCTCGCTTCCCTGCTCTTCTTTCCGTTCAAAAAGGCCGCTGCATATACTGTGCACGATTTGGTAAGAGGTATGGGTTCGGAAAAAATTGCAGAACCGGAAGTTACATGTTTTCCGTCAATAGTATATCTTACTTCTGCATCAGGTGATGCTATAGTAAAACTCAGCATCTGGGGTCTTGTGTAAATTCCGGATTTTATTGAAGCTTTTGGCTTAGGTACATAAACATTCTTGTTCTGCCTTGAAACCTCAGAACTCATGAATGCACCTTGCACCGGCTTGCCTGCCCAGCAATCAGGAACAGAAAGCCTGAACAGTTTTGCTATTGTCGGAGCCGTATCATAAACATTTACATATTGTTTGATAATCCTGTTCTTAATTATCCCCGGGCCTTTAATAATCCACGGAACTTCAATCTCTTCCATTGATTCTCCTCCGTGTCCGTACCCTTTTCCTCCGTGATCAGTAACAACAAAAATATGTGTTTCTTCAAAAACCCCCTGACTTTTTAACGTGCTGATCAGTGTGCCCACAAGAGAATCAACATGCTCAATTGCCTTATAATATTTCCCGGTTCCCCAGCCGTGCTTGTGGCCTGCCTCATCTGGCAGACCCGCATA
>QNDG01000285.1 GCA_003645915.1 Candidatus Zhuqueibacterota bacterium
GTACTCTGTAATAGACCTCTTTAAATTCATTTCCTCTTATTAGTACAACCTGAATAAAAGGGGTTTGTTTGTGCATAAAAAGTCTGCTGTATATTTTTGAAGAATCAGTAATACCTGTGCTGCCATTCTGAGGAAATATTACTGAATCCGGAAGTGAATTTTCTTTTTGAAAAACCGTACTTTTTCTGACCCACACTTCTTTTTCTTTAACAAAATATGCAGCTCCGTATATGCCGTATTTTTCCATAATCGGCAGATTCCATTGGGAAAGCCCTGTATTTAAAAGAAAGTCAACGCCTCTTTGCTCTGCCTGCTTTCTTACTGTATCCAGAGATCTGCTCAAAACATCATCCAGACCAGGCACCAAAAGCATATCCATACTTTTTGTTATGAGATTTGCAGAAAAAATAACAAACAATATTGCAGGAATAAAAACAAAAAGCACAAAAAGTGCAGTTAGTTTTACTCTGAATTTTGATCCGCCCGATTTGTTTTTATTTATTATAAGAAGTGAGAAAAGTGTAATTGCAAAGATAACACCAGCCCACAAAAAAAAGACTTTCACCCTTTTTTAAACTCCTATCATTTTTCTTTTTATAAGATACTTTGACAAAAGATCGCCAAAATGTGTGTCAGTTGTAACAAATTCATAATCAATCCTGTTTTCTCTGCATACTTTTTTGTATCTGTTTATAAACTCCTCAACCTTTTGTTTATACGTATTGCGTACATAAAGCGTTTCAACAGGTATTGACCTTCCCGTTTCCAGATCCTGCAGGATAACATTACCTGAATAAGCCAGTTCGGTTTCCTGCTTATCCATAATGTGAAAAACAATAACTTCATGCTTACGGTGCCTGAAATGTTTTAGTGCTTTCAACACATCTTCCTGATCATCCAGTAAATCGGAAATAACTATAATAAGGCTTCTTTTTTTAATTCTTTCTGCAAGTTGATGAAATGCAGCTGCAATTGATGTATCATTAGCTCCGTTTAATTTATCAATTTCCGTTAAAAGAACATTCAGAAAGCTCATAACAGATTTCGGCGGAATATAGCTTCTTATCTCATTGTCAAAAGTTACAAGCCCTACAGCATCCCTCTGCTTAAGCATCAGATAACAAAGAGCAGCAGACAGGTATTTTGCATATTTCAGCTTTGTTATTTTGTTCGAGCCGAAAGACATTGACTTTGATCCGTCAATAATGATATGTGCTCTTAAGTTTGTCTCTTCTTCGAACTGCTTTACATAATAACGCTCTGTTCTTCCCAGTACCTTCCAGTCAATATTTTTAAACGGATCCCCTGTCATGTATGGTCTGTATTCGGAAAACTCAACAGAAAAGCCGTGAAAAGGGCTCTTATGAAGTCCGGTAATAAATCCTTCCACAACAAGTCTTGCAATTAAATCAAGTCTCGACAACTTTGAAAGCACAAGAGGATCAAGATATTTTGCAGAATCTGTCATTTTAATAATTTACAGATTATTTAAATCTGTACCTTTTTGATTTTGCCGGTTTATTCGGATAATTTTCTGTGATTATTTTCTTTTGTAGTTCACGTGTGTTACGATTTTTTTCTACAAACAACTTTTCCATTGTAAAAGGATTCTTTCCCGTTGCATACATAACACTTGACCATGTTAATGGAAGAGGTGTAAAAATCTGCACCTGCTCCGGTACTATTTTAAGATTCTTATTGATAAACTCTTTCATGCGCCGCATATGTTTTATTGTTGAGCCCGGATGAGCTGCAATAAAATAATAAGTTAAAAACTGCTTTTTCCCTGCGTTCTTAGTATATCTGAAAAACTTTTCCCTGAATTTTAAAAGCAGGTCAATCTTCGGTTTTCCCATAAGTGCCAGCACTTCATCTTCCGTATGTTCAGGTGCAAGTTTCATCTGGCCTGAAGTATGATTTTCCACTATCTGTTTAAGATATGAGTCTCCGTATTTCCTGTCTTCAAGAACCAGATCATGTCTTATACCTGATGCGACAAAAACCTTTTTTACTCCTTTTATTTGTGACACTCTTTTAAGTATATTCATCTGACCTTTATGGTTCGGCACAAGTGCATCGCAGACATCTGGATACAGACATCTTTTATCTGTACACGGCCCTGATTTTTCTTTTACAGAACACTCAAAACCGTACATATTGGCAGTAGGCCCCCCTATATCGCTGATAATTCCTTTAAACTCCGGATGTGAAACGAATCTCTTAGCTTCGTTTACAATTGAGTCCTCACTTCTCCACCTGACTCTTCTGCCCTGATGCACAGCAATGGAACAGAAATTACACTCTCCGTAACATCCTCTGTGACTGGTTATGGAGAATCTGATTGTATTAAGCGCTCTTATCTCTCCTTCTTTTTTATGTAAAGGGTGCGCATCAAGCTCAAACGGCAGACTGTAAACTTTGTCTAATTCTGCCTGCGTAAGATACAGTGCAGGCGGATTGTGAATTAAATATCTTGTGTCCTGCTTCTGATAAAGCCCCCTTCCGCTTACAGGATCATTATTGTCATAAAATATTCCGAACATTTCGATAAATTTATCATGACTTTTTACTACATCATCATAAGAAGGAAGTTCAATATACTCTTTTACCGGTTCTTTTGATATAAAACATACACCTCTTACATAATGCCCGTGTTTACCTTTGGCAAGGCTCTCTGCCAATTCAACTACGCTTCTTTCTCCCATTCCGTAAATCAGATAATCAGCTTTTGCATCAAACAGTATTCAGCGTCTGATTGAATCCGACCATGCATCATAATGTGCGATTCTTCTCAGGCTTGCTTCCACTCCGCCCAGAACAATAGGTTTTGTATTCTTAAAGTATCTTTTTATAAGATTCGTGTAGGCTATTACAGCTCTGTTAGGTCTTTTAACATTTAACCCGCCCGGCGTGTAATCATCATGTTTTCTTCTCTTTCCCGAAGCCGTAAAATTGGCGACCATTGAATCAACAGAGCCGCCTGTTACTCCCCAGAAAAGAGCCGGCTCTCCAAGTTTTGAAATATCCTTATCAGAATTAATATCCGGCTGCGGAATAATTCCGACTTTATAACCAGCTTTTTCAAGAACTCTTCCTATAACTGCAGTGCCTATAAAAGGACTGTCAATGTATGCATCACCTGTAACAAGAATAATATCGCACCTGTCCCATCCTCTTTTTTCCATCTCTTTTTTTGTACAGGGTAAAAACATACATTCTCCTTGAGTGTCAGTATAAATGTATTAAAAAAATATGTGGGATAAAAGAGTAAATTTTCGGCATTCATATCTGAAAATTATAATTCTGAAAAAACATACGAATACCGAACACCGAATACCAATTTTTGATTTCATCTTTTACCATTAATCCCGATTTTCTATCAGGAAAAAATATAATGATCAGAATCGGGAAAATCTTCATTTGATATTCATTTTACAAAAATGGTATAGGTATAAAGGTAAATGGATAGGCTTCCCGCGCTTAATCAAAGACCTCAGAGGTCTCCGAGACCTCTGAGGTCTGTTTTTATTTGTGTTAACCGTGTCCGGCCACTGCCGGATTCATGTAACCGTGTCCGGCTCTTGACGGACGTGTCCGGCTCCTGACGGATTCGTGGATAAAAATTCAAAATTCAACATTCAAAATTTAAAATTTCTGTTCCCTTTCACCTCGTCATTTCGAAGAAGCGATAGCGACTGAGAAATCTTCAAGCTTTGCAAATGAAAAGATTTCTCTTCCGTCTGCGGCGGAATCGAAATGACGGGATTAAAATTCTTTTCTTTGCCGGCATCTGAAAA
>QNDG01000286.1 GCA_003645915.1 Candidatus Zhuqueibacterota bacterium
CTTTACCCACTGTTCTCCGTCATATGCACCTTTTTTTGCAATTTTTGATGCCCGGATAACAATGTTTATCAGTTTAGAATAAAAAACAAGGTGAGGGCAAAGCCTGCCCATAAAGGATGCGCTTGAATCTTTTGTCTGATAGTTATTTGCAGTGGAAATTTCTTTCATTTTTTTACCTCAATACTGAATAAAATAACAGAAAATTTGCAGCTAATACGACCTGAAATCTGCAATAGTATAATTATATAAAAAAAACAGCATGGAATCAAGGTAATTATCTCAACCATCAAATTGTTCTTCAGTCTTTAGAAAAGAGGGGAAGGGCTGATAAAGAAATCAGATTTTCGGAGTTTTCATATAGATCTGCCATATTAAATTGTCACATTTCTTCCCTAAGAACGTATTTAATAACTTTCTGCATCTTTCTGTTTATATATTTTTCGATTGCAGGAGCAAGTCCTTCTCCCTGAATTAACACATTGAGTTCTTTTTTAAGGTACTGAACAAGTTCATCAAGGGTTTCAAAGTTTTCCGGTAACGTTTGTTTGGTCTGTCTGACAAATTCATCAATGCCCATGATCTCATTTTGAAATAAAGATGCATTTTCCATGTAAACTCTTTCTGTTATTGATTTACTCTCATACTGTTCTCTGCACAGAGAGAGCATATCATTTATATCTTCCTTCAGATCTTCCAGTTCTACATGCAGGATCTTGAGAAAGTGTTTTTTTGCCTTCATTTTCAGATCCTCCTTTATGGATATAAATTTTTATTTAAACAAGTCGGCAGAGCAAATGGTAATAATTGTACATTTTGAGGGTGTTCGTTTGTTTTATAATATAAAGTATTTGTGTAAAAATCAAGAAAAATGCTTTGGTATCGGATTTTGTACGATACCAAAGCATTTATTGAGAAATATTAAATGATGTTTATTTCAATCTATTTGAAGATTTCTTCCAGTTTTTTCTGCAGGTCTTCGCCCCGTAGATTTTTTGCAATTATAATACCGTCTTTATCAATAAGTACTGTGTGAGGGATAGCATTTACCCCGTAAAGTCTTCCCGCAGAATTATTAAAGCCGTTTAATTCAGTTACATGATGCCATGAGAGGTTGTAGTCTTTAATTGCTTTTAACCACGGTTCCCGTTTATTATCAAAAGAAACGCCAATAATATCAAATCCTTTATCATGGAATTTTTTATATACTTTAACTACATTTGGAGCTTCTCTGATACAGGGACCACACCAGCTTGCCCAGAAATCTATTAAAACATATTTACCTTTTAAAGAGGAAAGAGTAAAAGGATTTCCGTCAGCATCATTTTGTGTAAAGTCAGGGGCAGGTTTTCCAATCTGAACATTTTTTAATATGTTTATTCTTTTGGAAAGAATTTTATAGTATTTACAGTTTTGCAGAGAAGGATCAAGTTGATTAAAAAGAGGTTCCAGTTCTTTAAGAGGAGATGTTGCACCAAAATAACTTCGGACCAGGAATGCGCCTATTACGTTATCTTTATTTTCGGCAATAATCTTTTTTACTTCCTCGTTTCTTTTTTCATCAAGAGCATTCCATTTTTCAATAATTTTTTTTATGGTTTTTTCATCGTTTTTTTGAGCCGCTTTTCTGTATTCGGCAATTAGTTTGTCCTGCTCTTCTGAAAAAGGCTTGAGCCTGTCATTACATTTGTTTAAAATATCCTGACTATTAGAGCCGGTAATTACTGCATCTCTCAGACTGTCAATATCAGCACTGACAGTTATTGCCCCGGGCTCAAGAAACAGATAAATTCCCTGTCTGTAACCAAATGAAAGCAGTACTTGCTCAGGTTCCCCTGTTTTACCGGTAAATGTGAATTTTCCGTCTTTTACTATTGTTGAATCTGTCCTTATTCTTGTATATCCGTTTTCTCCGCCAAATTTAATCAAAACAACTTTAGCGCTGTCTATTCCTTTGACAGTACCGTTAATAGTAAAAGGTGAATTGTTGTTTGTTGAACATGATACAAGAATTGCTGCAAAAAGCAAAAAAAGAATAAGTCTTTTCATGTTTCCTCCATGAGATTGTATTAAAGTAAGGTGAGGAGAATCATAAAAACATCTCCTTGGTTGTACAATTTATAAAATATATTAAAAATATCAATAAAATTTTCTTATTATACAAAAAAGCTGTCCCGACAGAATGCAGAGACAGCTTTTATGAGGATTAAATAACTCTTACAGAATAAAGATATTGTGTTTTCTGCATTGTTTTATCATATCTTCCGGCCAGATACTGCTCTGTATCTCTCCAATGTGGGCTTTGTGAAGATAAAGCATACACAGTCTTGACTGGCCGATACCACCGCCAATTGAAAGAGGCAGTTTGCCTTCCAGCAGCTGTTTGTGAAAATATAACTTTTTCTTATCCTGCTCATTGCGGATACCAAGCTGCCTTAAAAGCGCTTTTTTATCAACTCTTATACCCATTGATGAGAGTTCATATGCAATGTCAAGTACAGGATAATAAACAATAATATCTCCGTTTAATCCGAGAAATCCTTTTTTATTCCGGGTTGACCAGTCGTCGTAATCCGGCGCTCTTCCGTCGTGAGGCTGGCCGTTTTTAAGGGGATGCCCGATACCTGTAACAAAGATAGCACCGTATTTTTTACATGCTTCATACTCTCTTTGCTGAGGTGTGAGTTCAGGATACTCCTGCTCAAGTTCTTCAGTGTGAATAAATGTTATCTGCTCCGGTAAAAAAGGGGTCAGATTCTCATGTTTATAACAAATATATTTCTCAGTGCGTACTATTACATTATATATTTTATTAACAGTTGATTTAAGGAATTCCAGGTTCCTCTGTTCTGCTGATATTACTTTTTCCCAGTCCCATTGATCCACATATAAAGAATGGATATTGTCAAGAGCTTCATCCGCACGGATTGCATTCATATCAGTATATAATCCTTCTCCGGTTTTAAATCCGTATTCTGCAAGCATGAGCCTTTTCCATTTGGCAAGGGAATGTACTATTTCAGCTTTAACATCTCCCAGATCTTTAATCGGAAAAGATACAGGTCTTTCGACATTATTGAGGGTGTCATTAATCCCTGTATTGGCACGTACGAAGATAGGAGCTGTTACACGTACCAAATTAAGCTCAAAAGACAGATTAGTCTGGAAAAATTCTTTGATTTCTCTGATAGCTTTTTCAGTCTCTTTGAGGCTTAAGGCCGGTTTGTAGCCTTTTGGGATAATGACTTGCGATTTCATGGTTTCCTCCGATTTGTTAGATTTTCAGGTTAAAATTTAGCTAATATAATAAATCATTCAGGGTAATGCAATGAAAAAATAACAATCATTTCATTAATTTTAAATCAGATTCTCAGACAATTATTTAGAGTGCAGAACATTAGCAAAATTTCAGAGCGTGCAAGAGAGCTATAATTTTTTACTTGATTTTCCAATATAATTTAATTACAATAATTATAACTATTTTTAATAAGATTTTTTAACACAAATTGTCACAAAGAAAAGTGTTTCAAAAAAAGATCCCTTAAACAGTTGAAATGTTATTTAAAGAAACTGGTGACCTGCAGATACAGATAAATATTACCGAAAACGTTTATATGTGCAGAGGTGATTTCATAGAAAGATATTTGAAAAATAAAATCCGTTATAGGCATTTGGAAACAACCATGATCTACACTCACGTTCTCAATCATGGTGCAAGAGCAGTAAAAAGCCCGGCGGACAGGTTATGAACCGGGACCGAATAAGAACCCTTGCACCTGGGAAAGCCGGCACTAAATCA
>QNDG01000287.1 GCA_003645915.1 Candidatus Zhuqueibacterota bacterium
AACTTCTGGTAGTATGTATGATTGTTCTATCAGGTGCTGTAATTGACCACTGCCAAAACAAAAACAATCTGGCCAAAAGAGAAACACAAAGGTCAATTTTAAAAGTAGGGTTCATACTCAGCCTGGTTTATTGGTTTCTCGCAGCCACAAGAGATTCATTATTGCATTCCGATATCACATTTGCCGAATCAATAGCTACTCCACCTGTTATTTATTTTTGGATGAGAATATTAGGCATATTTATGATTATGTTATTATCCCTTTTTGCACACTCTTCTATTATAAATCTTGAAAAAGAAAAAGCGGAAATTGAAAAAGAAAAAAATCATGTATTTCAGATAATAAATCAAATGGTTTTCCCCATTCAATTGATAAGCCCGGACGGAGTTATTCTTCAGGTAAATAATTCCTTTAAGAAAAACTTCCCCTCAATTGCTGAAATGTGCAAAGATAGAATAGTACATATCTCTGAAATTCAGTTCTACAAAGACAATAATATTGTTGATGCAGTAATAAAGGCCAAACGGAACAGAACAGTTTTTATTCCGCGGATAGTATTTGAGAACTCTTTACCCGGAACGGCTCCTGAAAGAAGAATTTACGAAACAACAGTCTTTCCAATAACAAATAATCAAAAATGCTGGGTAATAATTGCTATCTGGACAGATATTACTGATAAAATAGATACTGAGAATCAAAAAGAAGAAATGAGATCTCAGCTTTTAAAAGCTCAGAAAATGGAAGCAATAGGAAATCTTGCCGGAGGCATTGCCCACGATTTTAACAACCTTATTACTGCAATACAGGGAACTGCAGAACTTGCAATAATGGATATAAATGAAAAGAAGTCGGATATTGTATCCTTAAAATCTGATTTAAAAGACGTAATAAATGCATCAAAACGTGCAGCTGACCTGACAAATCAACTTCTTCTGTTCAGCAGAAGAAGGATAATGGGTTTTAATACAATTCAGATTAATGACACAATTATAAGTCTAATGAAAATCATCAAAAGACTTCTTGCAGAAAATATTTCTATAAAATCAAAACTCAATCCCTCCTTGTGGACAATTAATGGTGATGAAGGGACTCTTGAACAGGTAATTATGAATCTTGTTGTTAATGCAAAAGATGCCATGCCCGAAGGCGGAGAAATAGTAATTTCAACAGAAAATATTGCTCTTACACAAGAAACAGCTGTATTGATTCCCGAGGCCCGGCCAGGTAAATTTATCTGCCTGACAGTATCGGACACAGGAACAGGCATTCCGGAAAATATCATGGAAAATATTTTCGAACCCTTTTTTACAACAAAAGAAGCAAAAAACGGTACGGGACTGGGGCTCTCTGTTGCTTACGGAATAATTCAACAGCATAAAGGCTGGATAAATGTGTACAGTGAAAAAGGTTTAGGAACAATATTTAAAATATATATTCCTGCATCTGGTAAAGAGGTATCTTATAAAAAAGATGAAAAAATTGACCTGATTGAAACAAAAGGGTACGGAGAAAAAATTCTTGTTGTGGAAGATGATGAAAATGTAAGACTTACAGCAGTGAGAGCTTTAAGAAGAAGCGGATATATTGTGACTTCTGCAATGAGTGCAGAAGATGCTCTTAATTTTTTTATAAATAATAAATCAAATTTTGATCTGGTTCTTTCGGATGTTGTGCTGCCGGGAAAATCAGGAATAGAGCTTGCACATAATCTTAAAAAAAGATTCCCTGAAATGGAAATAATTCTTGGCAGCGGTTATACAGATGCAGAAAAAATCAGAACTGAAGTTACAAATAAGGGCTTTGCATTTATTCAAAAACCTTATGAAATATTTTCTCTGTTAAAAACAATAAGGCAGATGCTAAAAGAAAAACAGGAAAAAACAACAGTTTAATAATAAAAAAAATTTAAACAAGTTGGCTATTATTGATTTTTCTTTTTATCCGGGAACCACGATACTTTAATTCTCCGGTCTGCATTGAAAATGAGATACCGCCATAAAGTTCACTTTTTAAATAGATGAAATTTAAAGCTCTGTCTACTACCTTATGAGCCAGATTATAATCCTTTTTAACATGTTCATAATACTTTGCCAGTTCCGTATGAATCTCCAGATTATGGGGAAATTTATTAATTATATATTTCCATATACGCTCTGCGCTACCCCAGTCCCCTGCTCTTTTATAAATATAAGCAAGTTTTACAAGGGATTCCTCTATACCATTTTTAGCTTCCGACACTCTTGCTGATTTTTTAAAACATTCCTCTGCATTATCAATCTTTCCAAGATTTTCAAATATCCTTCCAAGGCTGAATAAATCCTGCCAGTCTGACAAATATTTAAACGGAGATATGTATATCCCGGCAAGATGAACATTGATTGCTGCAAGTGAAACTATATCATAAACATTGTGAGTTACAATTTTTTCTATACCCCCTGTAATTCCGTTATGAACAAAATCAAAATACACTGATGGGATCATGTACCCGGGGATATCATCTTCTCTGTTGAATTGCAGTATATTTTTTTCAATATTGATTAAAGAACAGCTGCCAATACGTTTTTTCCATAATCTTCTTGCAGGAAACAAAAGGTCCAAATGTTTTATTTCCGTAAAAGGATTTTTTAACCTTGATATTGTAAACCTTGAATTCAGAACATTCAAATCATAACACTTGCCATTGTATGTTACAATCACGCTCTTTTTATTAATAATCTTACTTAGCTCAAATAAAACTGCTTTTTCCTCAGAAAAGTCTCTCATAAAATACTGAGTTACACAAAAAGAATCTTTATTAAAATAACCTACACCTGTTAAAAACGGTACAGTACCTGTTCCGCCTGCAAGTCCCGTAGTTTCAGTGTCTAAGTATATAAGATTATTATAGTCAAAATTTTGTGGAAGACTTATGCCCGCATCAATCATATTAAGTATCTCAGATGACAATGACTCAGACATGTTTAAGTCTATCCTACCATGTTTTTTCTTAAGCGGGATTTTTTTTGTAATCTTCAAAAATGATCCGAATTCATTTTCGGAATTCTCCCCCTTTAAAAGTTTGTTTATATCTGTGATATTAGTACGTTTCCGGACTGATTTTTCAGAAACAGAATTCCCCTGCAAATATTTTAACTTTTCTTTAATGTCCATACATTTATTTCTTGTTTTTTAAACTTTCTTCATTTATTTCTTCCAACATCTGAAAGGCATATCTTAAATGAGGTATTGTTATGGAACCTCCGACAATTAAAGCAATTGAAAGCGCTTCATGTATTTCCTGATCTTTAACACCTTGTTCTCTGCATTTGATCAAATGGTAGAGAATACAGTCATTACACCTTAAAACTGTTGATGCCACAAGTCCCAAAAGTTCTTTTGTCCTGGAATCCAAAGCACCTTTTCGGTAAACAGAACTATCAAGAGCAAAAAATCTCTTTAAATCAAGATTACCTGCCCCGAGTATCTTTTCGTTCATTTTTTCTCTATACTCTTTAAATTTCCTAAGATCTTCTCCCATGTGTTCTCCTGTACAGATTAATTATTATCATGGATTAATAAAATCAGACAAATTATCCGGGTTAAATAATTGGACCTCAATAAATATAGTACTGGTTTTCAACTAAATCAAGGTTTGATCTTGACATTATAAATTGTCCATACAAAAAACCCTTACTTTATAAGTAATGGCATTTTGTAATTTTAGAATCTACGATAATTTTTTATCTTGGTGGTTCATATACCCAGCAAGAAGCTGTATTAGAATATCCGGATGTACCACTGCTATTACA
>QNDG01000288.1 GCA_003645915.1 Candidatus Zhuqueibacterota bacterium
CTATATCAAAAAGAAGCAAAAACATTTTATCTGTTTTAACCTTCATTGCCTACCTCAAATTCATTAATCTGCAGTCAGGAAATATGGCAATAAAAAATCAAAATGTCAAACAGCAAAATAATTATTATAATAAAGTATGATTTTCAAACACCGAAAACAGCACATTTGTTTGCATAAACATATCAACTTTTTTCAGGACAGGACAATCCTTTTTGTCTTTTTTCTTTTGTCTTTGCACCCTTGGCGTTCGTTGCGAGAGGTAATAAGATTTCTAATTCCCTGGCACTCCTTTGAAATGAGAGGGTGGTGAATGGGAAAAAATGAATACCGAATATCGATTGGAGATTTTCCCGATTCTTATTATTATACCTTTTTCTTAAAGAGAATCGGGACTTAAAATAATCATAATTTCCAATAAAATCTTTTCCTGTATACCTTTATACCATATACCGTTTTTTGTTTTTTTCTTTTGTCTTTTTCGCTTTATCCTTTAACCTTTTTCCTTGTCTCTTTGTCTCAGCGTACGTTGCGAGAGAATACAGTCATGATCGGAAATTTTCTAATACCTGTAATGAAAAACTACAAACTCTTTCCTGAAACAATTAAAAAAGAAGCTGCTGATTATAAACTAATTGGCAGCTTCTTAAAAATATCTAAACAGACAGTTTAGTGTCATGTCCGGGACTGACGCATACAGCCGTCACTGCAATGTGCAATACGTGGAACAATGAATCTTTTCATAATTTCACCTCCTTTCATTTTTATTTATGTAGGTCTGCGTTTTATTTCCCCATACTGTTTATCAGAATTATATAAAAATACTAATATTTCTGCCACGGCACTATACAGCTCTACTGGAATAATATCATCAATATCTACATTGTCTAACAGCTCTGCAAGTTGTCTGTTTTCAACAACAGTGATCCCATGCTCTTTTGCAGTCTCTATAATTTTTTCTGCTATTCTTCCCCTTCCCTTTGCTACAACTTTGGGAGCAGCATCCTTTTCAACGTCATAGGACAGCGCAGATGCTTTTTTTCTTTTGTCCATTTTATGCCTTTATATCAACATGTTGTAAAAACGGTATATCCTCATCTGCTGCAAAGTAATCTGCAATTTTTTCCGTGTCTTTTACTATAATGCAGTTGATTTCTTTCATCTGAATTTTGAGTGATGCCATTAAAAAATTTATATTTGTCTGAAGAAAATCCTTTACAGCGTCGCTCTGGACATAAAACTTTAAGAAATATCTGTTTTTTATTAATCTCAATTCAACCCTTACTTCTCCTATATTGAAAAGAGAAACCATCATATCAAATAAAATGCTGTTATTTTCTTTTTTCCCGCCTGATTTAAGGCCTGTCCTTATAAAAAGCGGCCTGTCTGATTCATTCCACGGCAGTACGCACATAACAGTATTATCTTTTTGCGAATCATAGTTAAAAACTTTTTTTTGCTGATTTTCTAAAAATTTAATTAAACTTTTACACTCTTTTTTCAGGTCATTTGCTTTTTGTATCAGATGTTTTTGATCAAACTTTTTATTCTTCAGCAATTGCAAAACTCTGTTTAAAACTGCATATAAATCCGGACTTAATGTATTATCAGACAGACTGTTTAAGAGCACAAACAACTGAAGTTTATCTGCTCCTGATTCTGCAAGCCGGCTGATCAGATCTACAACGTTTCTATTAATAAAGACACCGCTGTTGCGGATCTTTAAGATGATTTCATTTACTAATTTTTTTGAATTTGCAGTGCTTAGGGGCTTTAAAGCCAGAATAAGATTTTTTAACTGCTCTTTCTCAGACTCTGTCAATGTTGCTTTTAATAAAGAATGAATATTTTGCCGTATATTTTGAAACGATAATTCCCTGGCTAATTTGTTTGGTACAGAACCTGAAACATCAGTTTTTTCGGAAGTCCGCTGCTTAACAGTTGTATCAGAAGCAGCAGATTGTAAGCTGGCTGGCTTTCCCCCATGTCCAACAGGGTTTAATTCTGATATCATATAAAAACTTATTTTAATTAAAAAAAATCTATACTAAAAGGGCTGCATTTCGCAGCCCTGAAATTTATATTACTGATTCAACAGCCTTAACTTCCGGTATTTCCTGTTTAAGAATACGCTCAACCCCGCCTTTAATAGTCATTTGAGACATAGGGCATCCTGCGCACATGCCCAGAAGTCGTACCTTAACAATGCCCTCCTCATAAGCTACAAATTCAACATCTCCGCCGTCTGCCTGCAAAGAGGGCCTTATCATATCAATTACTTGTTTGATTTTTTCTTCCACCAGGATAACTCCTATTTTGTTACTTTTACAACCATCGTAAATAATATATAAAAATATCCGTTCAGAAAAAATACTTTTCTTGATTATAAGAATAATTAATCAAGATCCGTTTATTGAAGAAACCGTTAATAATTGATATTTGGAATATTTTTTCTCTTAAATAATGGATCGAACAGAGCTCTTAAATATTTCCGACTGCTGCTTTTTCTGAGTTAAATAGAGATAACAGAAAAAGGATAAATGATAAGGGTCATCAAAACTTGTTTCTGTTGACATTTTACATTAAGATACATATATTTGACTATAATTAATTAAAGGACCGGAAAATGAATAAGAAATTTGTCTCTATCATCTCAACTGTAATTATAATTACAAGTCTGACAGCAGGACAAGTCCCTGAATTTAACAGCCAGAGAGCATTTAAACACCTGCAGAAACAGTGCAGTTTCGGGCCAAGAACACCCGGGTCAAAGGCCCATAAACTCTGCCAGGATTACATTGTAACTCACCTGAAGAAATGCTCTGCTGATGTAAGCCTTCAGCCCTTTCCTTTTAAAAATCCGATAACAGGCAAAACATACATTCTGAACAATATTATTGCCAGATTTGGTAAAGGTACTGACAGAATTCTCCTGTGTGCACATTGGGATACAAGGCCCTGGGCTGATATGGATAACAAAAAAGAAAACCGTAATAAAGGAGTGCCCGGTGCTAATGACGGCGCATCAGGCACAGGTACTTTACTTGAAATTGCCAGCATATTCAGGCAAAACCCTCCTCCTGTTGGTGTTGATCTTGTTTTCTTTGACGGAGAAGATTCCGGCTCATACGGTGATAATGATTCATGGTGTCAGGGTTCGCAGTATTTCGCAAAAAACCTTGGCTCTGTTAATTATAAATATGCAATCCTTCTTGATTTTGTCGGTGATAAAGATCTTCACTTTCCTGTTGAATATTTTTCAAATCAGTTTTCAAAAAATCTTGTGGATATGGTCTGGTCAAAGGCGGAAGAGCTTGGTCTGTATCCTTTTGACAGAACCCCGGGCCCTCAGGTTTTAGACGACCACATGCCTCTTATAAAAGCAGGGATTCCTGCACTTGACATTATTGATTTTGAATATCCCTATTATCACACAACAGAGGATACTCCTGACAAATGCAGCCCCGAAAGTCTTGGTATTGTGGGAACCCTTCTTTTGCATTTAATATATGAATGAAAAAGAGTGGATAAAATTAAGCTTTACATGTCAGAGTCAGGTTAAAGAACTGATCTCAGGTTTTTGTTTTGATCTCGGAGCATGCGGTTCCGATGAAAACGACACCTTAATACGTGTTTATTTTAACACCAAGGATTTTTCCTCCTCAATAAAAAAGAGAATCCTTCAATATACGAATTTCTTAAAAGCTGAAGGATTTAAAATTAATACTCCCCGGATCACAATTATAAAAAATCAAAACTGGAACAGCGAGTGGAAAAAATATTTTAA
>QNDG01000289.1 GCA_003645915.1 Candidatus Zhuqueibacterota bacterium
AGAGTTATTGCCCTTGTTTCATTCATCATCACTCCGGTTAAATTAATTCCGTATAGTAAACACAAATAAGATAAAAATATTCATAGAAATACAATTTTCTATGGAATTTTTGAAAAATCTCATAATTTATTAAAATATAATTAGAGAAATATAACCGGCTAAAGATTTTTATTGAGTAAAACATCTGAATCTCCGTAAAAAAAATCCAAGGATACTTCTATTCGTTTAACTCTATTCTTACTCAAATGCAAGTCTTATCAGTTCGTCAAGAATTTTCAATGCTTCAACAGGAGTAAGCTGGTTTATATCAATTTCTTTAAGTCTTGAGCTTACAGCGTCCTCTTCTGAAGGAAATATTGAAAGCTGCTCTTCTGCTACTTTTAAAGGCAAATTTTCTCCGAGTGCAAGTTTGGGTATGCTGTTCGGAGTAAGTTCGTTTGCCTCCAGATTTTTAAGCACCTGCTTTGCCCGATTAATGACTTCTTCCGGGAGCCCTGCAAGCCGCGCAACATGGATCCCGTACGAATGATCACATCCGCCCGGAACAATCTTACGCAAAAACACTACGGAATCACCCCACTCTCTTACTGCAACATTATAATTTTTAACGCCCGGCAAAATCATTGCCAGCTCTGTAAGTTCATGATAATGAGTTGCAAAAAGAGTTTTGGCTTTCAAACTCTTTTTATTGTGTATATATTCTGCAACAGCCCATGCAATTGAAAGACCGTCAAAAGTTGATGTCCCTCTTCCAATCTCATCAAGAAGGATCAGGCTTTTTGACGTGGCATTGTTCAGGATATTTGCCGTTTCATTCATCTCAACAAGAAAAGTTGATTCCCCTGCTGAAAGATTATCCTGAGCTCCGACTCTGGTGAATATTCTGTCAACAATTCCGATTTCAGCTTCCACAGCAGGCACATAAGAACCTATCTGTGCAAGAAGAACAATAAGCCCGACCTGCCTGATGTATGTTGATTTTCCTGCCATATTGGGCCCTGTGATTATAAGCAGCTGATCCGTATCAGTATTAAGCAGCACATCATTGGGTACAAACTGCTCTCCTGCAGCAAGCTGATTTTCAACTACAGGATGCCTTCCTTCTTTTATCCGGATAAAATCGGTTTCTGTTATAACAGGACGTGCATACCTGTTCTCTTCCGCTGTACATGCAAAAGATATATACGAATCAAGCTCTCCTATTAAGTGGCCGTTATGCTGAACCGGCTCTGAATATCCGGAAACAAATTCCCTGAGCTCTTCAAAAAGCGAATGTTCAAGATCAGACATCCGCTCTTCTGCCTTAAGAATTGTCTCTTCCATCTCCTTAAGTTCCTGCGTTATATACCTTTCGGCATTTACCAGAGTCTGTTTTCTTATATAGTTTTCCGGAACCTTGTTGAGATGAGTTTTAGTAACCTCAATGTAATACCCGAAAACCTTGTTATACCCTACTTTCAGAGACGGAATCCCGGTTCTGTCTCTCTCTTTCTGCTGTAGTTTTAAAATCCACTCTTTTCCTGAAAATGCTGCTTCTATTAATTTATCAAGCTCTGAATTATACCCCTTTCTTATTACATTGCCCGGAGTAAAAGTTGTGGGAGGTCTGTCTGTCAGTGCATTTTTTATTTTATCAGCAGCTTCAATAACTTCATCCAACTGGTTGTAAATTTCTTTAATTCTTATTGAACCGGAATCCGAAAGAAGTTTTTTAATTTCAGCGACCAACTCAAGACATCTGCCAAGAGCTGCAAGATCTCTCGGAGTTGCCCTTTTCATGACAACTCTTGTCATAAGTCTTTCCAGATCGCCCATCTGTTTTAACAGCTTAAGGATTTCGTTTCGCAAATCCTTTTCCAGAATAAGCTCTGCTACAGCTTCTAATCTGAGATCAATCTGTCTTTTATCAATAAGCGGTTTGTTGAGCCATGAAACCAGGGTTCTTCCGCCCATAGCTGTCTGTGTTTTATCAATGATAGAGAGAAGAGAACCCTGTTTATCTCCTTCAGCAATAGATGTAGTAATTTCAAGGTTTCTTCTCGTGGAATTGTCCAGAACCATGTAATCTGCACTGTTCAACAGTTCAAGACGTCTTATGTGGGGGAGTTCATTCTTTTTTGTTTCTTTAAGATAGTTTAAAACAGCTCCGGCAGCTCCGATTCCGGCAGATAAATTCTCACACCCAAAACCTTTTAATGATGACGTTTTAAAATGTTTAATTAAAATTTCATATCCGTATTCACGGGAAAAATGCCACGAATCCCTGACTGTTATAAGAGGTTTTGAATTTCTGCCTGCTATCATGGACTCAACAGAACCTCTGAACTCTTCTGTAACAAGAATTTCCTGCGGCATAACAGCCTGTATCTGATCTTTCAATTGATCGGACAAAAGCTCTGTTACAACAAATTCACCGGTTGTCACATCTGCATACGAAAAACCGCATAACTCATTGTTAAAATTAACACTTGCAAGGTAGTTATTTCTGTTATTATCAAGCAGATTATCTTCCATAATTGTACCCGGAGTTATAACCTGCACAACATCTCTTTTTACAATTCCTTTTGCCAGTTTCGGATCTTCTGTCTGTTCACAAATTGCCACCCTGTAACCAGCGCGTATCATCTTTGAAAGATATGTATCCAGTGCATGGTACGGGAACCCGGCAAGAGGAATGTCTCCTCCCTTACCGTGTCCTCTTGTAGTTAAGGTAATGCCCAGTATTTTTGAAGCGGTTTTGGCATCTTCATAAAACATCTCATAAAAATCACCCATGCGAAAAAACAGAATCGAATCAGGATGCTGAGCTTTTACAGCTCTGTACTGGGTCATTAACGGAGTTTCTGAATTTTTCTTCTTCTCTGGCATTTTCTTCACTTATACATTTGAAGTTTTATTTTTCTCTTTAACTTATTTTGATAATTTACCTGCAGCAACAACAGCCTGGCCTAAGGAGATACCCCCGTCATTCACAGGCACAAGCGCATGATTCAGAACTTCAAATCCTTCATTGATAAGTCTTTCTGTTAATTTTTCAAGTAAAAATTTATTCTGAAAACAGCCACCGCTTAAAGCTGTTGTTGATACTCTGTGTTTATCTCTCAGGTACACACATACTTTTACAAGAACTTCAACAACAGCATTGTGGAATCTGTAACTTATTGTATGAGCAGGAACATTGTTCCCTGCATCTTCGAGACATCTGGCAATTACAGGGTCAGGATTAATTATAACTGGCTCAGACCGGATTACATCAAAAATATACTCTTCTTTTGTATCATTTTCAACACCATTCATTGCAGCTTCCAGTTCAATTGCAGCCTGTCCTTCATAAGAAACAGAGCTGCGGATTCCCGCTATAGCTGCAACTGCATCAAACAGTCTTCCCAGGCTTGATGTCAGGGGTGTGTTTACCCTGTTTTGAATCATCTTCAGTACAATATCAATTTCGTTTGAAGGGATTTTATTCAAATGAGGGACAACTGACCACTCTGCCAAAAATTTGTTTTTATCAAACTTGTTGTCTTTGTCAGTAAAAAGATGATAAATGTATCCTGCAGCCATTCTCCATATATTTTTAATTGCCGAATCACCACCTGGTATGGGTCTGTATAAAAAATGTCCCACTCTCTTAAAAGACGAAATATCTGCAATTAAGATTTCTCCGCCCCACACTGCTCCGTCTGTGCCGTAACCTGTCCCGTCCATTGCAAGACCAATCACCTTTTTTGTGTAATGATTTTCCGCAAGGCAGGAGGCAATATGAGCATGATGATGCTGAAC
>QNDG01000290.1 GCA_003645915.1 Candidatus Zhuqueibacterota bacterium
ACAAATATCCGGTACGCTTATTCCTTTTTCAAAATGTTCTCTTATAATTGATACTTTCTCTTCTGCTGTAAAGCGTCTGCGTCCCATAATCAGGTCTCCTTTCTGTGGTTCTTTTAACCAACTTAAGTTAAGACCTTTTTATTCAAATTTCAACTGAAGCGGAACAAAGAGATGATAAATATTGATACAAATAATGAGATGTTTATTAAATCAAGTAATAACTCATCAGAACTAATGAAATTTATAAGAGAGAACAAGCAATTCCGTGTAATTGATAAAAAGGTGATCAAAGTCAACTATTTTTTCTTTTAGCGTCAATCAAAATTAACCTTTTCAGATTGCTGCGTTGTAATACTTCATAAAAATTAGATATAATTCAGATTTTTTAGTATATTTTTAGGCCGTTACAATTTGTTACAATATGGAAATAATGCTGTAACATCTATGTGTTATATTAAGTGCAACAATTGAGTTATTAATTTAAGGAAGGTTTATTATGGCAAAAGCCAGAATATTAATTGTTGATGATGATTTGGAGCTGGGTACCAGGCTTGTTAGGTACCTAAAACAATTTGATTTTGATTCTGACTCAATAGCTCATCCGAATAAATTGCTTTCTTTTTTAAAAAAGCATAAGATTGATCTTATTATTTTAGATGTAATGCTTCCTGAAATGGATGGATTTGAAGTGCTTCGTATGCTAAGAAAACAAAGTGACCTTCCTGTTATAATGCTTACAGCAAGAGGGGATGTATCTGACAGGATTGTCGGCCTGGAACTTGGCGCAGATGATTATCTCCCCAAACCTTTTGAGCCCAGAGAACTCGTTGCAAGGATCCAGACAGTTTTAAGAAGGAAACATCCAGTTGATAAGATTAATGAACAACACATAAATTTCGGGGAACTTGAAATTGACAACAGAAGCCAGACGGTCAGCATGAATGGAAAAAATGTAAATTTGACCCATATAGAGTTTAGACTGCTTAAATTTTTATGTGAAAATCAGTACCGCCTATTGGACAGAAATACAATTTTAAATGCTATTAAAAGCATGGAGTGGGAAACATTTGACAGATCCATAGACGTACTTATTAGCAGGCTGCGTAATAAATTAGGTGACGATCCGAAAAAACCCAAGTTTATTAAAACATTACACGGAAGCGGTTATATGTTTATCGGAAGAGAAGAAAATCATGAATAAACTGATTAAAAAGCTGCGTTTCTCGCTTTTTACAAAAATTTTGATAGTGTTCCTCCTCGGACTTTTACTCTACTCTTATTCCCTTAAAATAAGTCAGGACATTTTTATTAAAAAAGCCGCCTTTCCTAAGATGCAGCGAATGGCTGTTACAATGGCAAGATATATGGTAGAACAAGTTGGCAATCCTCCTGATACTTTAAAAGCAAAAGTATTAACTGATAGCCTGTTTATGGGATTAAGATATCAGGGGAGGAATTTTTCTTGGGAAAGCTCAACTGAAATGCCAGATTTTACAGACATTAAAATCCCTGATTACATAAAAGCACCCCGAATAAAAGCAGGATTTGATAAAGGATTATTTGTTATACTGCCTGTAAAAGACGGAAAATTTTTAATTGCTCTGCAGAACAAACGTGAGGGAGTATACCATGCAGCAGAAATGATTCTTATTGCAAACTTTGCAGTAGCAATTGTTTTAATTTTTTTCATGTTTATAATAATAAGATGGCTTCTTAAACCAATAAAAAACCTGGATGCAGGTGTACGTAATTTAGCTGAAGGACATCTTGACTTTATCACAAAAACAAAAAGGAGAGATGAGCTTGGCAAATTAATCACTTCATTCGGACTAATGGTAGAAAGAATAAAGGAGATGATAAAGGCTCGTGACAGACTGCTTCTTGACGTAAGCCACGAACTCAGATCACCACTTACAAGAGTAAAGATATCTCTTGAGATGATGCGGGATTGCCCTGAAAAATTTGAAATTTCCTCAGATATTCGTGAAATTGAAATCATGATTACAGAAATTCTTGAGACGGAAAGACTTGCAAGCCCTCACGGTTCCCTTGTTTTTAAGGATATTAAATTAAAAACATTAATTGAATCCACTTTGCATGATTTGAAAATATCCACTCATGAAATAGGTGTTGATAATATTCCGGATACATACATAAAAGGTGACGAAAAAAGACTTGGAATACTTCTATCCAATTTGTTGACCAATGCTGTTAAGTTTTCAGATCAGAAACCTGATTCTGTAAAAATGATTGTTCAGCAAAAAAACTCAAGATTGAAAATAATTATTGAAAATAGGGGGCAGAGCATACCAGATGAGGATTTACCATTTATATTTGAGCCATTCTACAGAGTAGACAAATCACGTACAAAATCAAGCGGAGGATATGGATTAGGGCTAAGCCTTGCAAAAAGAATTACTGAAGAACATAATGGTAATCTTACAATTGAAAGCATAAAAGATGGAACAAGGGCTGTACTGGAACTGCCGTTAAATGAAATTTAAGAAATAGTTTGTTTTTTTGATAAATTTAATTTCAATGGAGGTATTATGAAGAAATACAAAAATTTGTTAATTTTTGTTGTAATAATCCTAAGTAGTATTATAATAAGCAATTTACTTAGCAAGCAGAAAGAGGGGATACAAAGAAAACCTCAAACAAAAAACAAACCTACAATTAAAACATTGGTTGTTAAAAACAGTCAAATCTCAATTCCTGTCAAATTAACCGGCCCTCTGAATGCTTATAATAAAGTCGATGTTTACTCTGAAGTTTCAGGCCTCGTTATTAATTCAGAAAAAAGGCTGAAACCTGGCAACTATTATAAAAAAGGTGAGATTATACTGAAAATTGATGACCGGATATATAAAAATAATGTTTTATCTCAAAAAAGCAGCCTGCTTAATCAAATGACAAAATTAATACCTGACCTTTCAATAGATTACCCAAAAAGCGCTGAGGAATGGAAAAATTATCTTAATAAATTTAGTCTGGATTTGCCATTGCAGCCTCTTCCCGAACCTTCTGATAATACTGAAAAATACTATATTGCGTCAAGAAATCTGTACACGATGTATTATTCAGTTAGATCAATGGAAGAGACTCTGGCAAAATATACAATAACTGCTCCGTTTAGCGGTGTTATAAGTGATGGTGATATCAATCCCGGAACATTAATTAGAACAGGACAAAAAATAGCAACTTTAACATCATCAGACAGATTTGAGATGAAAGCTTTTGCATCTATAAAACAAGTATCGAGAATAAAACCCGGACAAAAAGCAGTTCTTTATTCAGAAGATATTCCGGGGAATTTTAACGCGTTTGTTTCAAGAGTAAACACCGTTATTGACCCTTCCCAGACTGTCAGAGTATATCTTGAGTCAACAGACAGTAAGCTTAAAGACGGTTTATACATGACTGCTGTAATCAGCACTGATCCAATTGAAAATGCAGCAAAAATATCAAAAGCCCTGCTTAATGAAAATGATAGTGTATTCATCATTAAAAATAATATTCTTGAAGCAAGAAAAGTCAAAGTTATTGCACAAGTCGGTGATTTTGTAATAGTAAAGGGAATAGAGAACGGAGAAATTTTATTAGATGAAAAAACCGATTGGGCAAGACCTGGTTTTATAATTCAGAAAAATAATGGAAAGAATAATTCACTCATCAATCAAGACAAGAAACCCCTGGATAAAAAACAGGGGGTTGGCAGATGAACGGCATTATTCAAAAATTTATTAAATATCCAATTCTGGGTAATGTAATTATTG
>QNDG01000291.1 GCA_003645915.1 Candidatus Zhuqueibacterota bacterium
GAAGGGAGAGTGTTCAGAGACAAGGATTTAAAGGGAGTCGATGTATGGGCATATCAATTTAACAAAGACTCACCGGATCCTTCAGAGTCCAATCCCGACTACATTGTACAGTGTGCTGAAGACGGCTCTTTTAAGTTTGATTACATGTCTCCCGGAAAGTACAGAATTTTTGCAGTTAAGGATAATTTTGCAGATAAATTATATCAGCCTGAAGAAGATGAGATCGGAGTATGTTTTAAAGATGCAGTTTTAATCAGGGATTCAACTGTTGTTAACAAGGATTTTCTGATCAGGATGACAAGAGAAGATACAACCTTTCCGGTTCTTCAAAGAGCGGTTTCTGTTACGTGCAACAGAGTGGCAATGCAGTTCAGTGAACCTGTTTTGTATGACACCTGTAAAATTCTGATTAAAGAAAAACAAAAACCAGATTCATTAAAAATTAAATTTTTATGGGATACTGGTTCAAATGTTCTTTTTGCGGAAACTGGAATTCAGCAGGATGCTGATTATAAAATTACCCTCTCAGGCATTTATGATTTTACAGGCAATCCGGTTGACACTGTTCTTTCATCTTTTAATTTTCACGGGACAGCCCGCCGTGATACTATTGCTCCTGTAATTACAGGCACTGTTCCTTCTTCAGGAGAAAAATTTGCCGATGTTTCCGGAAAGATAACAATTGATTTCTCTGAGCCCGTAGATACCTTCAAAGTAAATCATAATATTGTACTTACCGATACTGGGCTTAATCCTGTTCCTTATAAAGTTGCATTTAGTAATGTTAACTCCATTTTAATTGAGCCGGAAGTCAGCCTGAAAAGCAGCAAAATGTACAAGATTGTAATTTCGTCAGGAAGCATTGGGGATCTTTACGGAAATGTTATAAAAGATACAACAATTGTTTTCACAACTGTCAATACTGATACACTGGGATCAATTGCAGGAGAAATAACTGATCCTGAAGAAGGCTCAAAAGGTGAAATATATATTAGTGCAATAAAGATTGACAAACCTTTCAGACATTATCAGGTGGTTCTTGCTGAACCCGGGGATTTTGAAATAAACAATGTCCTTCCCGGGCATTACATGCTTAGTGCCTTCAGAGACAGTAATTCTGATAAGCTGTTTAATTTTGGCAGACCATTCCCTTTTATTCCCAGTGAACGATTTACAGTGTTTTCCGATACAGTGGTTGTTAAATCAAGATGGACAAATCAGGATAACGTCTTAAAACTGCCGGCAAAATGAAAATTAAAAATAAAAATTCCGGATCAAAAATAATTCTTTATGCAGTGGTAATATTTATTGCCTTTTCCTCCTCATGTCAAAGAAAAATAGTAAATCGTAATGTTGATATTTATAAACCGTTAAGCATTAGTAAAAATTTCACAAATATTCCGGAAAAAGGAATTAAATCCCTGTTAAAGTGGAGGAAAACAATCTACGGTGCTCCTGGTAACAGGTTTTATCAGAATAAAGATTATATCTATATAGGAACCCGTACCGGAAGATTTTTAATGCTGGATCCTGTAACCGGCAGGAAAATTAAAAAAAGGGTAGTGGTAAAGAATGTTGATATTAATGTTTTACTTGCAGATACAATCCTGCTTGCAGGAATAAAAACGGGTAAAAATACATTACAGGCCTTTGACAGCAGAAGCAGGAAAGTTCTGTGGAAAAAGAATGTCGGTATTATTTCAACTGAACTAGTTCCTTTTTCCACGGATTTTTTTGTGGGAACAGAAAGCGGCAGTATTTTATTGATTAATTCCCGTAACGGCAAAATTATATGGAAAAGATACCTGAAAAGCAGGATAAAAGGCATTGTTCTGCAGGGTGATTTCAGAGTTGTTGTTACTGTAAATAATGGTACTGTTTTTTCTATTGCCACAAGTGACGGCAGTGTCTTGTGGAAGAAAAAATTAAGCGGTAAAATTTTTGCGGAGCCATGTGTGGATATGTTAAAAATATTTGCCGCTACAGATAATGGCAGTGTGTATTGTTTGTCTTCAGATTCAGGTTCTGTTTTATGGAAGATCCGGGTACAGGGTGGTGTTTTTCAATCTTTAATTTCTAAACGTGGAAAGATATTTTTCTCAACCACAAGGGCCTTTTTATACAGTCTGAAAAGCATAAGCGGCGAAATTTTATGGAAGACAAAGTTAAGTTCCATTGCAGGTACCAATCCTGTTGTTAATAAAAATATTTTATTCATAGGTACGTTTGACGGGAAGCTCTTGCTTATTGATACAGTAATCGGGAAAATAATAACATGGGCAGAGTTAAAAGGGAAAGTCTGTACAGACCCCTGTATTAACGGCAACATGGTTATTACAGGTACTGACAAAGGTAAATTATACGGATTTAAAATTGTGGGTAATAGATAAAGAAATTGCAACCAGAGCCCGGTCTTATAAAACAATGATTATTCCGGTAAAAAAAATAATACATATTGTTTGTTTTTTCGTTAGTATTTTAATAATACTGCCAGAAATTTTGTGGGCTCAGAACAGATACGGAGAGTATGATGTTTTTATCCGGGCTTATATAAATTTTTCATGGGATGAAAAAGATATTGTTGTTATTCTTGACAAAACGGAAAAAATAGAAAGCACAGGAGTTAAAATAGTCAGGCCAGGGCGTCATACAATTGCTGCTTTTAAAAAAGACAGAAGCTTATGGCTGAAACCCTCGTATTACAAAGTTATAAATGTTGAACCGAATGACACGTCAGATGTTGTTATAAGTCTGCAGCATAATGTGTGGATAAATTCCGAACCTACAGGGGCATCAGTGTTTATTAATGACAGATTTGCGGGCATTACTCCTTTATCTGTTATATTAACGAAATCAGATAAATTGTTTTTACAAAAGGAGGGCTTTAAAAGGAAAACTCTGTTATTTAAAGAGTTGTCCACTGGAATTACGACAGTGGAATTATGTCCGGAAAGCAAAATTTATGTTTCTGTAAACAGCAGAAAGTCCTGGATTTATTCAACAGCTTTTTTATCTTTTGCAGGTAATGTTGCGGGCTTTTTTTTAAAGAAATCGGCTGAAAAAGCTTTTCGTAATTATGTAAATTCTGATAACCCTGAAAAAATGAATTTTTATTTTTCCAGAACCAAAAAGTTTGATGATATGTCCGCTGTATGTTATATGGCAGGGGAGATCAGTCTTGGTATATCTGTTTATTTGTTAATTAAAGATTTCCAGAGCAGGTAAAGACATGTTTAAAAAAATGCATATGGCTCTGTTTACTGTAATATTTTTGGTTGTAATGTTCAATTGCTCCGAAAGAAAAAGATTAAATCCTCTTGATCCGGCTAATCCAGAAACACATGGAAGAGTTTCAGGAGTTTCAGTTGTTTCATATAAAAACAAAGTCTATTTAAGCTGGTATCCGGTTTTTAACAGCAGTGTAACAGAGTACAAAATATACCGCAGTACTAATAGTCCGGATAGATTTGTCAATGTGGGGACAGTTGGCACTGATTCGTGCAGATTTACTGATATTGATGTTAATTTTGACACTCTTTACTTCTATTCAGTTACGGCTTGTACTGAAACTTATGAAACACCTTTTTCCGATTCTTTATCTATAACTCCGGGCCCTGTATGTTTTTGGATTGCAGACAGGTACAATGGTCTTGTTACCAGACTCAGCTATGATATCAGCCATAGATTTTTTATCTCAACCTATTTGCCCGGTCCGGTTGATGTTTCTGCAGATCCGCTTAATTCAAAATGTTATGTTATTGACA
>QNDG01000292.1 GCA_003645915.1 Candidatus Zhuqueibacterota bacterium
CAGAGGATTACCTACTGCAAGTACCCACTCTCCTATTTCAACATCATCCGAATTTCCAAGCCTTGCAACAGGCAGATCTTCACCGTCAATTTTAATTACAGCCACCTCGGTCAGAGGATCTCTTCCAACTATTTTTGCTCTGAATGTCCGTTTGTCATAAAGAGTAACCGTAATATCATCGGCATCTTCAATTACATGATTATTGGTCAGAATATATCCGTCTTTACTTACAATTACTCCTGAGCCAAGGCCCCTTAATTTCTGTGTCTTGGGGACATCAAACCTGAATTCCCTTCCGAAAAAATCTTTAAAAAGAGGTGCAAAAGGAGTATCTTCCGCAGATCTTTTGATGATTTTTTCCGAAGAGATGCTTACAACAGTGGGAAGAATTTCTTTGGCAACATATGTAAACGCCTTTCCGGTATTCTGCATCTGAAATACTGCCTGTTGTGCAGGCGATTGATTACCTGTTATCACTCTTCCTTCGTTATAAGCAAAACCTTTTGGTGTCCAGTCAAATTTTGATGTTAAAATAATACCTACTACTATCCCGATAAAAATAAAACCTGCTGCGCTGATTCTTTTTATGGTTTTCGTCTTCATAACACACCTCCTCAATCCTTTTTATTAATCCCTGCTTCCCCTCAGAATTAACAGTCTTATCAAGTTAACAACTGCAGCTGCTGTGGCAGCAACATAGGTTAATGCAGCAGCATCAAGAACCTTTTTTGCATAGTTAATTTCTTCTCCTGCAAGATACCCGTTATTTCTGAGCAGCTTTAAAGCTCTTGAACTGGCATCAAACTCCACCGGAAGGGTGACAAGCTGAAACACAACTGCTCCGGTGAATAAAATAATTCCAAAATCCATCAGGCGGGGAATTGTAAAAATAAGCCCCATTATAAAAAGCGGGAATGCGAGAGTTGTTCCGAACTGTGCAACAGGAACAATTGCCTGACGAATCTCAAAAGGCTTGTAACCATTTGCATGCTGAATTGCATGCCCCGCTTCATGAGCTGCAACTCCTATTGCAGCAACAGACCTGCTTTCCGCAGTACTGTCCGATAAACGCAGAGTCCCTGACCTCGGATCATAGTGATCAGTCAATTCTCCTCTGATATTCTCAATTTTTATATTTCCCAGACCGCTTGCCGATAAAATACCCGCAGCAGCATCTCTGCCTGTAAGGCCTCTTATTGATGCAACTTTACTGTATTTTTCAAATGTCTGCTTAACTCTGTACTGAGCCCATATTGAAAACGCAAACACAGGAAGCAACAGCAGAAATGTAGGATCATAAAAAAACGGGTACATCAGTCATCACTCCTTTCAATTTCTTTAACCTGAAATTCAGGCCTTGTGACGACTTTTGTACGCCGCTGGTAAACAAAAAGTTCCGAAAGAATATTTTAATTACTCTGCAAAACCAACATAATGCAGATTTTTACATATACTGCTCCGCGTTATCAATTTAAAAATTGCAACTTGCACATTTAGAAATGCAATGCCAGAGACACACTCCGGTTCTGCATCGACAGATTAATTTTGCCCATAGGCACCTTTACCTCAAGAGGCCTGAGCGCTATGTAAAAAGAACCGATACTGAACATGGTTGACACAATTCCGTATGCAAGATCTCTTTTAGACTGATCATTAAGGTTCTGATATTCATCACCGAGACCAGCCTGTGCTGCAAGAGCATCTGCCTGATCCTTGTGGTCTTTGTAGTCTTTAAACTTTTTAAATCCGTATATTCCTGTTGCAGCGCTCAGAATTAAAAACGGTAAAAACGGCCGCCTCTTCTCAACAAAGTATCTTATCCCCTGATCAAGATCAAGAATTATGTTGTTTCTTATTATCTGAGTAACTTTCTTCTTTGGTATTATTATCACAGTACCGTCATCAAGTTTAACTGCAAAATCATTCTTAAGAATTTTAATAACCTTACCAGAATATCTGTTATTATCTCTTGTTACAATTATATCGGCACTTAACAATTGGGGTATCATAAAAATAATAATTAAAACCGCTGTCACTTTTTTCATTCTTTTTCCTCATTATCAATCCCACATGATACGTATCAGTGGAATTATTGCACATTTTGTGCCATTCTCCTTATTTTCTTACTTAATGCTGAATGTAAAGCAGAACCATTATTCTTCTGTTCAGATATCTTCCAGTTGGAGAATAATTAATGACCAGTACAACAAGGCCTTTATTCTTTAACTTTATCTTCAGCGGATCCGATTCTCCGAATCCCACAGGCTGATCAATCCTGTTCAGAACATCGGAATACGCTGCAGGATAATATTTCTTCAACCTTGATTTAAACGCATTTGTGAACCGTAACGCTCTGTTAAAAGAGAGTTTCTGGTTAACCTTTTCAGGACCTATTGCACATGCATGTCCTTCAAACCTGACTCTCATGTTGCTGTTTTCAATCAGTTCTTTACCTATTTCCATAAGCCTGTCCCAGTAAAATTTATAAACAGGCTCTGTTTTTGCAAATTTTGCAGCTCCGAAAATCTCCCGTCTTCGTATTGTCTGCTTCTCCTTCAGGTATATTGAATCAACATGCGTTTTGAATGTACGGTTCAAATTATCCGTAAGATGAATACCGTATTTAATCCACTTATCCCTCGGTACAAGAGTTCCGTCAAATCCGGAACCATCCCACAGTATAATACCGCTTATGGAATCTTCTTTTTCACATTGAGAATCATATAAGGCAAGAAGACTTTCTGCTCCGTTAACTCTCCAGTTATTCAGTCCTGCCGGAGATAATATTTTTATCTTAAAAGGAATTGATTCTCTTATTGTTGTATCTACTTCAACAGTTATGGGACCGAACATTGCATACTCATCTTTCTGAGGTACGCTGAAAGATACCTTTCTGTTCTGCTCCATCACCCATTTTGCATCCATAGAATCTGCAGGCATCCGGCGCCTGCCAAGAACCTTGTCAGTGTGATTTTTGGATATACGGATATGAGAAGGGCTTACTCCCATTAAAATAAGCTGGTTTCTTACAGCTTCACTGCGTTTATCAGCAAGAGATTTATTCTTTTCTCCTGTTAATGCATCAATATGACCTGCGACTACAACTGAGATTTCAGGATGTTTCTTAAGCCTGCCTGACAAAATTGTCAAAACCGGAACAGTTGTAGTATCCTGACTGTAAAAACATGAATCAACCGTATCAGAAAAAGGTGCAAAATATACTTCAGGAACAACCGGTATCTCAGTTGTTTCATAACCAGTTGCCATTACTTCAACAGTATCTGCCGCTGCAAGAATTCCTTTGGGTATTGAAACAAACACTTCTTTTACAGTATTATTTTCCTGGTCAAGTTCAAGATCATCGGAATAAGGAGCAACAGACACGCACAGCTCGTGTTTCCCCGGAATATTGGTATTCCAGGTGAAAACAATTGTCGTATCTTTTTCCGAGCCAAGCCCGGGAAGATCTTTTACAAAAATTGTATCCGGCTCTGAATCCGGATTAACGCTCCTGTCAGTTACATAAACTTTGTACATTGAAGAAGGAGCAAAACCGCTGTTTACAATACGGAAAGATATCTTCCCCTGCAGAGGAGTTGTATCAATCCACTTCGAGGGGATGAATTTAAGGCTGTCAACAGCAAGATCGTGAGTGGCAACAACAAACTGTATTACTCTGTGAATGCCTCTTTTTGCAAGACGTACATGTTTTGCTCTGTCATATGCTGCAACGCACCAGTAATAAACTCCG
>QNDG01000293.1 GCA_003645915.1 Candidatus Zhuqueibacterota bacterium
ACTTTATCGATGAGAATTCTATAGATGGAATATTAACTTCACCCCCGTACTTTGATGCGTTAGATTACATTGGAAACAACAAGATTTCTATAATTATATTGGGATTTGATACATCAACTGCAAGAGCTCTTGTCCTTCCTCCAATATCAATAGGACCTGCATTTTTCCATGTATATGTCAGAACAGCAGATCCTTTTTTAAGTGTTTGGCTTGATTTTGGAATTGACCGTGCAAATTCAAGCTCTCTGGCTCTTATATTTTCCGGAATTTTATCTGTAGCAGGATCTCTGAGCATACGCCAGAAATATTCCATTCGTGCTTTTCTGCCCGAAGGAGAAGACTCTTCGGAACTTGTGGATTTGATTTTAATTTTTGGTCCGGCATGGTTTACAAAGAAAACATTTTTCACAGAAATTGTGAGTAAAATTAAAACAGCCAAAAACAATATTGAAAAAAAACAGCGTTTTTTCATTTCTCCCTCCGTAAAATATTGTTAAATGTTAAAAGAAGTTATATAAATTTCTCAAATATTTTTAAAAGAGATCCGGCAATTTTCCTGAAAACAGTTAATTTGTGTTCTCAATGGAGATTATTTCATAGCTTACTTTTCCCTTACCGGATATTTTCCCGGGGATTTCCCTGATTTTTGCAGTAAAGGTCTTGTTTTTAATTAAAATATCCTCTTTTTTCCATTTGTCGGATTTTGCTTTATCAACAAAAATAGTAAGTTTTGTGCCTGACGAGATGTGTTTTGCAGAAGGCCCGGTTTTATGTACCTTTTTTATTTTACATAAAATCATTGTTTTTTCAGAGTTTAAGCTTAAAGAAGTAATTGTAAGTTGTACTAAAGAAACTCCCGGAGGCAGACTTTTTACAGGATAGGGTTTGGGGTGGGGGGGATGTTTAAGGGAAGACTTTCCGGAACACATGGAAATAATTATTGATAGTATAATAAAAGAAATTAATAATAAAGCAGACTGGTTTCTTCTATGCATCACAATTTCTCCCTTGTTTGGTTAGAAATAAATTTTTGGTCGTATTTGATTCCGTAGATTATTCGGGTGATAAATATTAAATAAACCCCTTAGATTCTATATGTATTTTATTGATATTTTGAATGTAATAGTATTTTATTTTTAAATCAAGTTTTTTCTTGCGTTGAAACGTTAATTTTCTTATCTTATGTTCCGCAAGAGAGTTAAGTTAATACAAAGGAGTTTTGTGGTGAAAAAGGGCATTCATCCGGAATATAAAGAAGCAACAATTACATGCGCATGCGGCAATGTAATTCATACAAGAACAACTGTCGGAGATATTAAAATAGAAATATGCTCGGCATGTCATCCGTTTTATACCGGAAAACAGAAGCTTGTTGATACTGCAGGAAGAGTAGAAAAATACCTTCGCAGATATAAACTTAAGGATGATAATTCAAAGAGCAGTGAAAAAGCTTCTTAGATAATGGATACATTTTTATTACGGAATACGAACAAAAATCGTATTCCGTTTTTTATTTGTAAATGATAATCTTAGCGAGGTGAAATGGCAGATAATAAAAAAATAAATGTAGGAGGGCAGGCCGTTATTGAAGGTGTTATGATGAGATCTCCTGATGCAGTGGCGATTGCGGTACGAAGGCCTGACGGCAAAATTGCGTTAAAAAAGCATGATTATAAAGGATTTACAAAACGGTATAAGTTTTTTAACCTTCCTTTTATCCGCGGAGGTGTAATACTAATTGAATCAATGGTTTGGGGAATTAAAGCTCTGAATTTCTCCAGTGAAATTGCAATGCAAGAAGAGAACAGTAAAAAAGAGAAGAGTAAAGGTTCTTCATCTTTAATGCTTGCTTTTACAGTTCTGTTTGCATTTGCAGCAGGAATCGGATTGTTCTTCTTTGTACCTCTATTAATTGCCGAAGCAACAGGTGTGCAGAGTGGAGTAGCTTTTAATTTAATTGACGGCGCTGCAAGGCTTTTAATCTTTTTGGCATATCTCGGCCTTATCAGCCTCTGGAAAGAGATAAAAAGAATTTTTGAGTATCATGGTGCAGAACACAAGTCTATTTTTGCATATGAAAACGCTCTCCCTCTGACTGTAGAGAGTGCAAAACCTTTTAAAACTTTTCATCCGAGATGCGGTACAAGTTTTCTTCTTATAGTTGTAATTGTTTCGGTTGTTGTTTTTACATTTTTTGGAAGACCTCATACAATTGCTGACAGACTGATCAGATTTCTTGCAATACCTGTTATCGGTGGTATATCATATGAAATAACCAGGCTTTCGGGCTCAAAATACGGTAAAAAATTAGCGGGGTTTTTAACTGCTCCCGGGTTATGGCTACAGAGAATTACAACAAAAGAGCCAGATGACAGCCAGCTTGAAACAGCAATCGCAGCTTTAAAGTGCTCTTTAAATATTGAACAGGACGATAATCCGGATATTGTTGTTGTGGAATAATTAATTATCACAGGATAAGATAATAATGGAACAAAATTCTTTAATTCCGAAAATTGAAAAGGTCGAAGAAAGAAAAAGAGAACTGGAAACCCTTATGCAGGATCCAGCTGTTCTGAAAAGCAGTGATAGACTTGCAGAGGTAACACGAGAGTATAAAAAGTGTAAAGAAATAACCGAAAAGGGAGAAAAATACAAATCCCTTATCAATACTATTGAGGAAGACAGGAAAATTCTGGAAGCCTCCGATGATAACGAGCTTAAAGAAATGGCGAAAGAGGAACTGGAAAGCGCCGAGAAAAGCGTTGAATCCATTGAGAAAGAAATTACTGTAATGCTTATTCCTACTGATCCCAAGGATGAAAAAAATGCAATAATGGAAATCAGAGCAGGTACAGGCGGAGAAGAAGCTGCGCTTTTTGCAGGAGATCTTTTCAGGTTATATTCAAAGTTTATTGAGTTAAAGGGGTGGTCAAAAGAGATCTTAAGTTCCAATCCTACTGAGCTTGGCGGATTTAAAGAAGTAATTTTCTCAGTAAAAGGTCACGGCGCATATGGTGAGCTTAAATATGAAAGCGGTGTTCACAGAGTTCAGAGAGTACCTGCAACTGAGACAAGCGGCAGGATACACACATCAGCGGCTTCTGTTGTTGTGCTGCCTGAAGCAGAAGAAGTTGATATTGAAATCAAACAGAATGAACTGCGGATTGATGTTTACAGATCTTCGGGGCCAGGAGGGCAGAGCGTTAATACAACAGATTCCGCAGTCCGTATTACACACGTTCCTACAGGGCTTGTTGTTACATGCCAGGATGAGAAATCACAGCATAAAAATAAGGCAAAAGCATTAAAAGTTCTGCGCGCCAGGCTTTACGATATAAAAAGAAAAGAAGAAGAAAAAAAGCTTGCAGACAGTAGAAGGTCAATGATCGGTTCCGGTGACAGAAGCGTTAAAATCAGAACATACAATTTCCCGCAGGGAAGGGTCACTGATCACAGAATAAATCTTACGCTTTACAGACTTCAGGAAATTCTGGATGGTGATCTTGATGAGCTTATCAGTAATCTTAAAATCGCAGAGCAGGGTGAGAAACTTAAGGAAGTTTGATTGGGGTGATTAAAGTTTATTTGTTAATTTCAGGCTGTGAACAAGCTGAAATTTTATTCAAAACATATTTTTCATAACTGTCAATTCAAAAACAAAAACCGGCGCTCTGCACATGGCGCCGGTTAAATATTTTAACTTCTACATACTTCAACATGTAAATTTGCATATGTTCAAAAAAA
>QNDG01000294.1 GCA_003645915.1 Candidatus Zhuqueibacterota bacterium
GCTTTTGACAATTACACTTTTTTTTCTTACAACAATAAATCCGTACCCGTTCTCATCAAGTTTGGCAAAATCTCCTGTTCTGAGCCACCCGTCCCTCAGCACCTCTTCCGTAGCTTTCGGTTTATTCAGGTAACCCTTCATCACATTAGGGCCCCGAACTATTATCTCTCCTACTTCTCCGGGGAAAACCTCCTGATCATCCTCGTCAACTATTCTCATTTCAACACCAGGCAGCGGCAGCCCGACAGAACCTGCATTGAGTTCTCCCCTCGGATCATTTATTGATACTATTGGAGAAGCTTCGGTAAGGCCGTAAGCTTCCAGAATTATAGTATTAAATCTGTTTTCAAACTTATCTTTTATTTCCTGAGTAAGGGAATCTCCGCTGGAAATGCAGTATTTTAACGAAGAGACGTCTTCCTCTTCGCTCTCTTCACATTCAGCCAGCTCTCTGAACATATTGGGTACACCGAAAAAAAATGTTGCTCTCTCTGTGGACACTGTATCAAGTACTGCTCTTGCCTCAAAACTTGTCATTAAAACAAGACTGGCCCCTGCATAGATAAAATTGCACATTACAAATGAATGACCCAGAGGATGAGATAACGGAAGCACACAAATACCTGTATCAGTATCAGATATTCTCAGCACCTGGTTTACAGAAGAAACATTGGATAACAAATTTTTATGTGTAAGGCATGCTCCTTTTGGTACTCCTGTTGTACCTGATGTGTATACAATTAATGCGCTGTCATCAGGATCAGGTTCAACAGTATCTGTTAAAGGTTCGTAACGTTCAGCAAGATATGAAAGTTCCACTTCACCCGATTCAATCTGCTCACCAAGAACAATAAATTTACTGCAGTGTTCAAGACTTTCAACAGCAGTATGGACTCTCTGTCTGTAACCTTTCCAGTAAACCACACCTTTTGCTTCCGAATCTGACAATCTGTGGTGAATCTCATCTGATTTGTAGTGAATCGATATGGGAATTACTGTAACACCTATTTTTAAAAGAGCAAAAAATACCATGGTAAAGTGAGGACCGTTAGGCAGAAGTACGCCTATTCTGTCGCCTTTTTTCAAACCAAGAGATAAAAATCCATTGGCAAGTCTGTCTGCTGTTTCCTTTAATTTCTTATATGTTATTTTTTTATCAAGAAATACGAGGGCAGTATTATCAGGATGCCTTTCAGCAGATTCCTCTAAAATTTTATATAAATTATCCATTACTTTCATTCCTGATCTGATTCATGAGTTCTTCTGCATTGTAAGAACTTCTTACAAAAGGCCCGGAAGAGACCCATTTAATTCCGCATTCTTTGGCAAGGATTTCATATCTTTTAAATTTTTCCGGAGTAATAAATTCTGCAATGGGATAATGATTTACCGAAGGTGAAAGATACTGGCCTATTGTCAGAATATCACAGCCGGAATCCGTAAGTGAAACAAATACATCTTTTAATTCATCTTCTGTTTCTCCGAGCCCTACCATAAGGCCTGATTTCACCAGAATATCCGGCTTAAGCAGTTTTGCATTCTTAAGTACATTAAGAGAGCGTTGAAAATCAGCCTGAGGTCTTACTTCCGGATACAGCCTCGGAACAGTTTCAACATTGTGATTTAAAATATCAAGACCTGCAGAAAGGACAGTTCTTAAACTGTCAGAATCTCCCCGGAAATCAGGTATCAATGCTTCGGTTGTTGAGTCGGGATTCAGCCTCTTTATTTCAGTTATTGTTTTATAAAAATGTTCCGCTCCACCGTCTGCAAGATCATCTCTTGTCACTGAAGTTATTACAACGTGTCTCAGACCGAGAGTTTTTACAGCTTCGGCAACATGCAGAGGCTCAAGTTCATCAAGAGATTCCGGTTTCCCTGTTGGAACTCCGCAAAATCTGCAATTCCTTGTACATGTATTACCAAGGATCATAAATGTTGCTGTAGGCTTTTCAAAACATTCGCTTATATTGGGGCATCCTGCAGATTGGCACACAGAATGAAGTCCCTTTTCCTTAATTATTCTTTTTATTGCAATAACTTTTTCACTCTCTGTCTTTTTCCGTTTCATCCACGAAGGCAGACGGCGTAATTCCACTGGTTTTGCATTTAAGATCGTATTATCCATAAGATTTTATTTTAATAAAACTTTTAGTGATAATCAAGAAAATTTTATTTATCATCTGATTTAATTTAAATTACTGTATGTAAACATAGCAAAATATTCTTATTTAAAGGTTTTATCAATTTAGATTTTTTTCAGGTGTTATTTATAGAAAAGGGGGATATTGAAGTGAATGGTGAATAGGCCGCCGTATCCTGTTTTGAAATTGCACTAAGATAAAACTATACCTTTTTTCTCTTTCTGAAATTGCATTTTCATAACAGGTATTCTCTTCTGTCATACTGATTAAAACATAATGATTTTTCAATACCAGTATTATTAAATTAATCTGGCCTTCAGGATGAGATCTTGCTCTTAGTATTATATCTCTTTTTAATGCAAGACTTAATTATAATTACTCACTCAATTCATAACAGGCACATTCCTTTGTTATAGTTAAACAAAATCTACAAACTGATATCTTTAAAACCTTATTTGTGAAGAATAAAATCTTCAAAAAACAAGAAAAAAATATTTAAATTAATGAAAATACTAAACAAAAACTAAAATACAGGAGCGAAACTTTCATTTTTTATATGACCACCACTGGTCAAATATTCAATATGGCACCTTCTTTTTATATTCAGGATCAATTTTAATAGCTTTTTCGAAATCTCTTTTAGCCTTCAAAATATTTTTAGATAAATAATAAGCCAACCCTCTATTATAATAGGCATCTGCCTTGTCCGGAGTAAGTTCAATAACTTTATCAAAATCAGATATTGCTAAAGCAAATTGTCCCTCCATAGCATATATCATTCCACGGTTGCAATAGGCTTTATTGTAATCAGGATCTAAAGTGATAGCTTTAGTGTAATCTGATATCGCTTTTTTAAATTCAGTTTTCTTTAAATTGTCAGATCTATTTGCTCTTGTTTGATAAAGCAAACCTCGATTAAAATATGCTTCTGCATAATCCTCTTTAAGCTTGATTGCTCTGCTGAAATCTTTCAAGGCCATTTCAAACTCTCCCTCAGAAGCATAAGCAATACCACGGTTATTCAAAGCAAGCCAGTAATCGTTATCAAGCGATAATGCCATTGAGAAATCAGATATAGCGCGTTTTCTCTGATTTTTTGCAAAGAAAACAAGCCCACGCATATTATAAGATGGTGCATGATCAGAACGGACACGTAAAGCATCATTCAACTGAGAAAGAGCCTTGAAAAACAGACCTTGATGATAATAAACAACACCTAAATTATAATGTACAATGGAAGATTTAGGATTTAACATTTCAGCTTTTTCAAACACAACTGCTGCTTTATCGTAAATCCTGTTTTCAAGTAATACTTTTCCTTGCCGAATAAGAGTATTAAAATCGCTTTTTTCAATGTTGGACACATCAACATTTCTAAAATTCTTTAATTCATTCATTAAATATTTAACACCAGGGTGAGAAGGGACTAATTGTTTCGCCTTCTGAAATTCATTAAGAAAATTTCCTTCACCACGATCTCTCATCACAAGACCAGCCATAAGGTGTTTTGTGGCTTCGTTTACTATTTTTAAGTCTTTTAATATTTTTGTTGCCTGTTTTACAGACAATTGATTATTTTTAATACAGGGAAGAAGTGAA
>QNDG01000295.1 GCA_003645915.1 Candidatus Zhuqueibacterota bacterium
CTATCTGCTGGAGTGTATCAAGGGCAACTCCAACCATAATCAAAAGACTTGTACCGCCGAAAAACCCTGAAAATGAAGTCGTTACATTAAAATACTTCCTTACAAAATAAGGGAAAATTGCAACAACTGCAAAAAATGCAGCTGCAGGAAGCATGATTCTCGATAATACATGATCTATGTATTCAGCGGTCTTTTTACCAGGTCTTACACCCGGGATAAAACCGCCCTGTTTTCTCATATTCTCTGCCACATCAAGAGGATTAAAAGCAATCGCAGCATAAAAATATGTAAAGAAAAGTATCAGAATTCCGAAAAGCATCCAGTATAAAGGAGATCCCAAATCAAAATAGCTAAGAATATTGCTTATAACTTCGTTATTCGGGAAAAACTGCTTAACAGTCTGCGGAAGAAACATTAATGCCTGAGCAAAAATAATTGCCATAACGCCAAATCCGGAAACTCTTATGGGTATATATGTTGTCTGTCCTCCGTAAACCTTTCTTCCTATAACCCTCTTTGCATACTGGACAGGAATTTTCCTGGTACCTTCTGTTACCAGGACAACAGCTGCAACAATCAGCAGAAAAATACCCAAAATAATTATTTCCACAAGAAAGGATCTGTTTCCTCCTGTAAGCTGCTGAAATTCATCAAGAAGTGCTATAGGGAATCTGCCTATAATACCTATAAAGATTATCAGAGAAATACCGTTACCAATACCTCTTTCAGTAATCTGCTCACCCATCCACATAACAAGTACAGTACCAGCAGTAAGAGTAATCATAACCATAAATTTAAAACCCATTCCAGGATGCGGAACAGCCATTATACCTGATCTGGTTGCAGGAAGATTTTCAAGAAATATTGCAGCTCCTATTGCCTGCATTGCAGCAATAAAAATCGTACCGTATCTTGTAAGCTGATTAATCTTCTTTCTTCCTTCTTCGCCCTCTTTCTGCAGTCTCTGTAAATAAGGGATAACAGAGCCCATAAGCTGTATGATAATAGAAGCAGAAATATAGGGCATAATTCCCAATCCGAAAATAGCCGCTCTTCTGAAAGCACCGCCTGCAAACATATCGTACAGGCCAAAAAGGGTATTGGAGCTCTGATTAAACCACTCTGTCAGAGCCACAGCATTAATTCCCGGCATAGGAACATGTGCTCCCACACGGTATAAAAGCAAAACTCCCAAAGTAAACAGAACTCTTCTTTTTAAATCCGGAATTTTAAAAACGCTCTGAAAACTCTTTATCATAGTTTTACTGCCTTTCCGCCAGCTTTTTCAATTTTTTCCACAGCCTTTTTACTAAATGCATGAGCATTAATTTCAATCGAGGAGCTTACTTCTCCGTCCCCAAGTATTTTTACCCTGCTCTCCTTTTTACGGATTAACCTGGCATTATAAAGATCTTCAGGAGTCAGTTTTGCCTTTTTCAGATTTTTCAAATCATCAAGATTTACAATTTCATATCTCTTTTTAAAGATATTTGTAAAACCTCTTTTCGGTACCCTGCGCTGAAGAGGCATCTGTCCACCCTCAAACCATGAACGGGTTTTGGATCCGCTTCTGGAACGCTGACCCTTCATTCCCCGTCCCGAGGTTTTCCCAAGACCGGAGCCATGCCCTCTTCCGACTCTTTTGGATTTCTTTTTAGCACCAGGGGCAAAATGTAAACTGCTTAAATCCATAATTCTCCTCTATCAGCAAAATCTCTTATTAATTCTATTTAACTTCTTCTACTTTAACCAGATGAGTTACACGTCTGATCATACCCCGGATAACAGGATTGTCGTCATGTTCTACCGTATGATGCAGTCTGTGTATTCCCAGAGCTTTAATTGTAGCTTTCTGTTTTTTACCACGCCTTATAGCGCTTCTAATCTGTGTAATTCTGAGCTTTGCCATAATTCTTAATTAACCTTATTGTTTATTACTCAAAAATTTCAAGTACATTTTTTGTACGCTGTTTTGCAACAATACGCGCATCCCTGAGCTGCAAGAGAGCTTCCATTGTAGCTTTTACAACATTGTGCGGATTAGCTGAACCAAGAGATTTGGTCAGAATATCCTGAATACCAACAGATTCAACAACAGCCCTTACAGCACCTCCTGCAATTACACCGGTACCAGGGGAAGCCGGTTTTAAAAGCACGCGTCCCGCTCCGAATTTACCTATTACCGGATGAGGAATAGTTCCGTTAATAAGCGGAATTCTGAAAAGATTCTTTTTTGCGTTCTCGGAACCTTTTGAAATTGCATATGTAAGTTCTCTTGCTTTACCAAGACCTACACCAACTATGCCGTTTCCGTCTCCTACAACAACAATAGCATTAAAACTGAACCTTCTTCCGCCTTTAACAACTTTTGCAACGCGGTTTATATGTACAACCCGCTCTTTTAAGTCAAGATCACTTGGATTAATACGTTCCAAAACTTTCTCCGTTTGTTAGATTTAACTCCTAACTAACTCTATTAAAACTTGAGCCCACCTTTACGTGCGCCGTCTGCCAGAGCTTTAACTCTTCCGTGATACAAATATCCGTTTCTGTCAAAAACTACTGTTTCTATTTTTTTTTCTGCAGCCAGCTTGGCAATTTCCTCACCGATTATTCTTGCAGCATCTTTTTTATCTTTTGCATCCTTTAATAAAGAAGCATACTTTTTAGAGCTGCTTGATATACCGATAAGCGTCTTTTGATTAACATCATCAACTATCTGTGCAAAAACATGTTTCAGACTTCTTGAAACAACAAGACGCGGACGCTCCGGTGTTCCAAGCACTCTTTTTCTGATATGCTTTTTTATTCTTCTTCTGCGTACTTCTCTTGGTGATACCTTTGTTCTCATTTTTAACAAACCTTTACTGTTCTAATTCGCCGGTAAAATGTTATACATTAACCTTGCCTGCTTTTCTTCTTACATGTTCGCCTTCATACCTGACACCCTTGCCTTTATACGGTTCGGGCGGTCTGAACGAACGAATTTTGGCAGCTACCTGACCAACCAATTGTTTACTTACCCCCTTAACAATAATTTTTGTTGGTGCAGGAACTTCAATTGTGATATCTTCAGGCGGTACAAAATAAATAGGATGAGAATACCCAAGCAGCAGAACAAGAGACCTGCCTTTTAATTCCGCTCTGTATCCGACTCCAACTATTTCAAGAGCTTTCTGAAATCCTTCAGTTAAACCGACAACCATATTATAAATCAAAGATCTGGTTAATCCGTGCAGAGCCCTGTTAAAACGGTTGTCATCAGGGCGCTCAACAGTTAACACGCCGTCTTTAATCACAATTTTCATGTCAGGATGGATCTTCTCTTCCAACTGACCTTTCTGCCCTTTAACAATTACAACATCCCCTTTTTGTTCAACTTCTACACCCTGAGGGATACTGATGGGCTGTTTTCCTACTCTAGACAATCGTCACTCCTTTTACTCTTTAACCATATTTACCAAATACCGCAGAGAACTTCACCACCGATATTTTCTTTTTTTGCACGCTTATCAGTGATAACTCCCTTTGAAGTGGAAAGAACAGCAATTCCAAGTCCGTTCATTATTCTGGGGATATCATTCACACTAACGTACTGCCTGTAACCAGGAGTACTTATTCTTTTAAGACCTGTAATTGCACTTCTTTTGTCTTTATCGTATTTAAGGTAAATACGAATTATACCCTGCTTATCATCCTCTATTTCAGTAAAACTTTTAATATATCCTTCATCAA
>QNDG01000296.1 GCA_003645915.1 Candidatus Zhuqueibacterota bacterium
AATTTTCTCAGGAATTGTAATAACTATGCCTTTGCCGGATTTTTGCCATTTAACTTTACCAAATCCCAGTAATTCCACGCCAGAGTCTTTTTTGGGAGTAAAAGATTTTAAAACAATTTTATCAGGCATAGTATCATTTTCCGCAAGATAAATTGCATAAACAGCTTTTGTAAATCTGTTCTGAGTAAAGCGTAATCTTCCCTCTTTATAAGGCGGAACAGGTCTTGTTTTGTAAATTGCCTGCTTATTAATTTTCATCCATGCGCCGATTTGTTCCAGTCTTTCATATGCTTGTTTCTGCCATGTGCCGTCAGGTCCGGGTGCAATATTCAGAAGCAGATTTCCGCCTTTTGAAACAATATCAATAAGTATGTGCAGGATTTCCTGTGCTGATTTGTATTTTGCATTGGGAGTATAAGACCACCCGCCTCCTGATATTATGCATGATTCCCATGGAAAGGGTATGGGCTCATCAGGGATTTGGTTTTCAGGAGTAAGGTAATTCTGATTTGGTCCTGTTACAGCCCTGTCAACAATTATAATGCCTGGCTGTTTTTTTCTTGCTTTTTCAGCAAGTTCGTGCATCCTGATATCCTGACTTACAATTCTGTGTTTTAAAAATCCGGATTTTGAATCTGCAATTGATCTTCTGTAAAATTCATTAATGGCTTTATCATCCTGCTTTGCAACCCAGCCTCCGTCTAACCAGAGAATGTCAATTTTGCCGTAATCTGACAGAAGCTCCATAATCTGATTATGAGTGAATTTAACAAATTTTTCCCATTTTTCAGGATATATTTCAGGATCGTAATTTACATTTCTGTCAAGAGGCGGGAAACAGGGATCCCAGTAATACGGAGAATGCCAGTCAGGTTTTGAAAAATATATACCTGCCCATAATCCTTTGGCCCGGAATTGGTTAAGGATATTTTTTGTAATATCAGAATTTTTGTTTAAATGAAAGGGGCATTTTAAAGATGTGATTTTATAATCAGTCTCCTTAGTGTCCCACATGCAGAAACCGTCGTGGTGTTTTGTTGTAAAAACAACATATTTCATTCCTGCTTGTTTTGCTGCATCTGCCCATTTTTCAGGATTGAATTTTACAGGATTAAAAGTTTTTATAAGATTTTCATACTCTTTTTTGTATTCAAAATAATTACCAGGATTTTCTCCTTTTGTTCTTTTGCACCAGCCGTAATCTTCCGGACATAAAGACCATGATTCAACAATTCCCCACTGGCTGTAAGTTCCCCAGTGCATTAAAAGACCGAATTTCAGATCCTGCCACTGTTCGATTTTTTGTTTTACAAGAGGATCCTTAACCGGATAGTATGTGTATTGTTTAAAGTGTTTTGGCTGTGAGTACAGATTTAAACATATAAATAAAAACAGGATTGAAGTTGACCCTAATTTCATTGTTATTCTCCCTGAATTATTGAGAAGTCTTTTTATTGTAAAAAAGATTTTTACTATTGTCAACATTTAAAAGCGATTTGTATCTGCAAACAGTGCACTGTGTCAGGTTTTGAACATATCAATTATAAATAATGGTTGTGGCAGGGCTGCATGTATTTTAATATTTTTAATGATTTTTTTAACTGTTAATCTGTCTTTAATTCTATTGTTAAAAAATCCGTGTTGTGTGAACAAAACAAAGGTTATCCACATGTTATTCACATGTTTTGTAGCAATTATGCGACAGGGTGTATGATTCATTATACTTATTAGTACAGAGGTTATGTGTTCATACAATTTTAAGCTTATAACAGATAAAGTTACGGAGTGTGATGTATCTCATTAAAAATCAATAAGATACAGCCTTGCTGCGCTTTGGGCCGGAAATTATATATATTGCACCGGGTTGCGGAGTGATTTTGCGGCAATAATTGAGGGAAAATAGTAAAATAAATAAATTTTGTTTTTGCAAGTTATCCACATTAAATTAACAATTTATTGTACATGTGCATAAACATTAAACTTAGGTATGTTTAGTTAAATTTAATTAAAAAATCTCTGTTAAAAATTGCAGGCATTCATATGAGTGATTTGTTAAACTAAATACAATATTTAAAAAATGTCTTGCACTGAGTGTTCAAATTTCATATATTCTAATGCTTAAAAACCACATGAAAGGAGGGTGAAGCATTTTATGCCTGCTGTTAAAGTTCGTGATAATGAACCATTTGAAAAAGCTTTTAAAAGATTTACCAAGCAGTGCGAAAAAGCAGGGTTAATGTCTGATATTAAAAAGCATCAGCACTATGAAAAACCAAGTGAACGCAGAAAAAGAAAACTGGCAGCTGCAAAGAGAAAACAGCGCAAGCTCCAGATGATGTTTGGTGAGTAAAATTTAACGTCAATTTAATTGCATAGAAGGTGAAATGAGCATCCTTAATAAATTGCAGCAGGATCTTAAAGATTCACTGAAGTCAGGTGATAAGGTCCGTACAGATGCAATCAGAATGCTGATAAGCCGTTTGAAAAACGAACGCATTTCTAAAGGCGAGGATCTTACTGAAGATCAGGAATTTTCAGTTCTTTCCAAAGAAGCCAAAAAGCGTAAAGAATCAATAGCTATGTACAGGCAGGGAGGCCGTGAAGATCTTGCGGCAAAGGAGGAGCAGGAATTTGAAATTATATCCTCTTATCTTCCTGCAGAATTAAGCGACGAAGAGATTGAAAATATTGTAAACAGTGTAATAAATGAAACCGGCGCCGAAAGCCTTAAGGATATGGGAAAGGTTATGGGGAAGGTTATGCCTCAGGTCAGAGGCAGAGCAGACGGTAAACGAATTCAGGAAATTGTGAAAAAGAAACTCGGCTGAGGTTTTTTTATGAAAAGTGTAAAAGCTCTGTCCTTTTATATGGGGAACAGAGCTTTTTCTGTATATAAATTATTTTAAAGGATTTTGTATGCTCAGAGAAGTCAGCGTAAAAACTACAGGCAGAACTCAGTTAATTGATATAACCGGAATGGTCTCGGATATTGTATCTGAAAGCGGTGTTGATGAAGGGCTTTGTGTTTTATGGGTTCCGCACACAACAGCCGCTGTAACAATTAATGAAAATGCTGATCCTGATGTGGTAAGAGATATTCTGAAAGAGACGGAAAATATTGTTCCGTTTGAGCATAATTATCTGCACAGAGAAGGAAACTCAGCAGCTCATATAAAGTCAAGCCTTTTCGGGCCCCAGCTTACACTTATTATTTCACGCTCAGGAATAATTCTGGGGACATGGCAGTCAGTTTATTTTTGTGAATTTGACGGCCCGAGAAACAGACGGCTTTTTGTGAAAATCGTACGTGATTAAATCCTCCTGCAGGAGTAAAAATGGACATAGGCTCAATAGGTGAATTCGGACTGATTGAGAGAATCCGGAAAATCACAGAGACTCATAATCCCGACAGTAATCTTCTTCTATCCATAGGTGATGACGCAGCAGCATACATTCACCCAAAAAACAGGATAACAGTTATTACAACAGATACAATGGCAGAAGATGTTCATTTTGATCTGAGTTATACCACGTTTTTTGAAGTGGGCTGGAGAGCAGGTGTTTCCAATTTGAGTGATATAGCAGCAATGGGAGCAGAGCCAGGATATGCTGTTGTAAACATCGGCATTCCTAAAAAATGGACTGTGGAAAATATTGAAGAGATCTACAGAGGAATGACAGAGAGCATGTCTTTAAGCGGATGTGTGATTATAGGCGGGGATTGTGTGAAATC
>QNDG01000297.1 GCA_003645915.1 Candidatus Zhuqueibacterota bacterium
CTTGTCAATTATACAAAGCGCGGATTTCAGCCCGGCATTTCTTTCTGAAACAGGAGAAAATAATTTAAATGTTATAAACAGAGCAGAGGATGCCGAGCTCTCTCCTGTTTTTGTTGACTGGCTTGAAATAACATATCCGCGCCTGTTTAAAGCTAATAATGATTATTTGAGATTTTCTCCTCCGGAGAATTCAGTTGGCAAACGAATAAAATTCACGATAGAAAATTTTACAGCTCCGGAAATACTCCTCTTTAAAAAGGATATAAGCCATATTGAAGGAGGCATAGTAAAGAGTGTAATTGATTCTCTTGAAAACTTAACATATTCCGTTTCGTTTGAAGACAGTATTGTTTCCAGCGGTACAGAATATATTGCAGTCTCCGAAAAAGGGATATTTTCTCCTGACAGTATTAAGAACATACCTTTCCCGGGTTCATTTTATTTTGCCAACAGAGCAAAAAATATTATTATTATTCCTGTTGATTCATTTATGACAGATATTGAAAGGCTCGTAAGATTCAGAGAAACAAAAAACATCAAAAGCGCAGTTATCAGGCTTTGCGATATTTACAATGAATTCGGATACGGTATTCCCGGACCTGAACCTATTCAGAAGTTTTTGTCCTGGGCTTACAGAACATGGAAACCTGCACCTGAGACGGTTCTTCTTGTAGGCTCCGGAACGTACAACAGAAAAAAAATGTCAGAAGGAAATCTTATCCCTGCGCCGATTTATCACACAACAAAATTCGGTGGAGCTGCTTCGGATAATGTTTATGCTCTTCTTGACGGAAACGACAATTCGCCGGATATTGCAGTTGGCCGTTTTCCTGTGGTTAATTTATCTGAACTGGAAAATATTGTTGATAAAACTATTGAGTACTGGCAGCATGAAAAAGAACCGTGGCAGAACAAGTACTGTCTGATTGCTGCAGGAGGGCACAGCAATGCTTTTCTTGAACAAGCGGAAGAATTTATACATCGGGACATTAATCATAGTTTAAGCCCGATTCGTCATTATCTCACCACTGCAAAAGGTGTGAGGTATTTAAAAGATACGGAAGATCTTTTGGCTGCATTTAATTCAGGTCTGTTTTATGTGAATTTCAGAGGTCATGGGGGTGGCGCTGTATGGTCTGACGGACGGACATTTACTCTTGAAGATGTCCCACTTTTAAAAAACAAGGATAAATACCCGATTATTACGAGCATGACCTGTTTTACTGCTGATTATTCATCCAGCCGTTCCTGTCTTGGTAAAAGTCTTCTTGTAAGCAGAGAAAAAGGTGCAGTGGGATTCTGGGGAGCAACAGGGGTTGGATGGATTTGGAATGATTATTTTCTTCTCACTGAATTTTTCAATATTTTTAATAAAAAACCGGAGATGTCTGCTGCAAGGCTGTTTATGACAGCCAAAAGAAATCTATTAAAAAAATACAGCGGCAGTATTGCTGTTTCAGATGTTTATCAATATACATATCTTGGTGATCCGTGTTTAAGTTTTTGTATGCCAAAAGATACTGCTGATGCAGATCTTTTGGTAAGAGCGGTTTCAGATACAGTTAGAGTAATTGGAAATTCCAAACCGGGGCAAAATTTTATTAACATTGAAATCGCAGGGGATGATTTTTCTGCATGTGCGTCTTTTGATACTTCTGTGTCAACAACTAACTGGAGCATACAGGTTCCTTTACCGGACAGTCTTAAACTTAATGCAAAGAACGGAGGTGTGAGAATCTGGCAGGCTGTTCAGGGATCGGATAAAAGCAGTAATATTTTTCTGCCGTTTTCGATTTCAACAGTATATTTTGATTCAATAGAGACTGTTCCTGCCCGGATCATACCAAATAAAAAATTCAAAATTTCAATTCTTACAGATGCGCAGAATTCAGTGAAGGAGATGTGGTGTAAAATTATATCACCTGGCACAGACTCGTCATTAATGAAAATAGATAAAGGCAGAAGATTTATTACGGAAAAAGAGCTTGGTCCTTATGATTATAATGCGCAGGTAAATATCCGGTTTTTTATCCGTGATAAAAATGATACGTACAAAAGTGATTTGTTTGTAATTAAAGTACCGGGAAGACCGGACTTAATGGTAAATGGTACCGGATTAAAAGCAGATGACGTTGTGTATCTGTATGCTGATATTACGAATAACGGAGATCTTGCCGCAGACAGCGTTATTGTAAAATTTACAAACTCTGATTTTAACTTTTCTGCATATGACACTGTTAGTGTGGGACCTTATAAAACCGAAAGATCAAAAGTTGTTTTTTCTCCTGTACCCCAAAAACTGAGTTTTGAAGTTTTTATTGACCCTGGTTCTTTAATCGAAGAAAATAATGAAGATAACAATAATAAAAAATTCGGTCTTATTCCGACTGTATTTAACATTTCACCTTCTAAGGGAACAATAGCAGGCGGGGAAAATGATACTGTAGGAATAAATAATGTTGGATTTTGCTATATCCCTCCGGGTATTCCGAATCAGGACAACTGTCTGATAATTAATAAATATTATGATGAAAATACAAATACGTCTGCTGTGAAATTTTCATTTATAAAAGATGCTCAAATCCCTGCTACCGTAATTATTAATTTTGATTCTTCCGCTGATAAAGACAAATATACGATTTACAGGCTTGACAGAAAAAGCGGTCAATGGATTTTTTGCAATACCAACCGCACTGGAGAGTTTGTTTATTCAAAGAATGTAATAATTCCCGGTATTTTTACTGCAATGAGTCATACGGACGAAGAGCCGCCTTGTGTTGAAGTGCAGGTTAACGGACAGCCTTTTGCTTCGGGAAGTTATGTACCGGAAAATCCGAAAATTTCCATTATTCTGGAAGACAGCTCCGGAGTAAACTTCAGTACAGGGAAAATACAAATAGTGCTTGATGATGAACCTGTAAGTATTTCGGAAATAACTATCCCGGATACTGTTGCAGACGCAAGAAGAATTCCCGTTATGTTTAACCCGGTTCTTGATCCGGGCGAGCATAAGATTGTCGTAAAAGCAGAAGATATAAACGGTAATTTTATTACTACTGAACCAATTATACTTGTTGTGGCAACAAAATTTCAATTAAAATTTCTGGGGAATCATCCCAATCCGTTTTCGCCTTACAGAGAAAATACCATATTTGCATACACATTGACATCTACAGCAGAAAAGGTCTCTCTGAAAATTTATACAGTAGCAGGCAGATTGCTGGCAAAATTTGAAGATCCTTTTATGTGCGGAGCCGATTACCATGAGATAGAATGGGACGGCTGTTCTTCTGACGGACAAAAACTGGCAAACGGTGTATATTTTTTCATCCTTGAAGCAGTATCGGGGAAAGAAAGAGAAACCGTAAGAGGGAAGATTGCGATTATACAGTAAACTAAAATCAGGAATAGTTATTATTTCCCTGCTATTTATCCCGTATATACTTCATGCGGGTGATTACGGTGCTTCGTTTTTAAACATTGGAGTAGGCCCAAGAGGTATTGCAATGGCAAATGCTTTTTGCAGTATCACAGATGATGCTTACAGTTTTTTCTGGAATCCTGCAGGATATGCAATGATGAATAATCGGCAGATATCCGGAATGTACGGACCCCAGTTCGGAACAATCTCCAATCCACTTGCAAATTTCAATACTGTAAGTATAGCTCTGCCTTTAAAAAACAAAGCAACAATTGCTTTTAACTGGGTTAGACTTGCAATTGATGATATC
>QNDG01000298.1 GCA_003645915.1 Candidatus Zhuqueibacterota bacterium
AATAAGGCTGTATAATCTTCCCCGCTCATCAGAATATCCAATAACCAGGTTTTCAGAATCCTCTTTTATATTTTGATTCACTAAATTAGTTTCAGTTTCTGTTCCAGCTGTTTTTTCTATAACTTTTTCATTTTCAATTATATAAAGAGCCGATACAGTAAATTTATTATTTTCAATAAAATTCAGGGTAAACATTCCGGGTTTTTCTATAACACGTCTATAATATTCAATAGTAACAGTATCTGTACTTTGAGGGGCCCTGTATAACCAGACTTTTTTATCTTCACCGTAGACATATTGAGGGGTTGTAGCAATACCATTTATTTTTACTTTAACCTGACCGGGACTATTTGCATAATATGTATTTCCCGGGCCTTGAACGATTTCATACGTTGTATTAAATACTCTGACAGTTGAATCAAATTGAGAAGAAATATCTTCTTCATAGGGTTCAGTTACATACCCCTGATTTTCTCTTACCCATTCGACAGAAGTTTGAGGGTAAGCAGCTTCTCCTGTTAAACGGACATGAGAAAATAAATCCGACATAAAGTTATCAGGAGAAAGTCTTATTTGACTTGCTGAAGTATTTCTAAGGACCACTCCATACTGAATACGCTCTTCATAGGGAAATTTATTATATATTCGAACTTTTGAAGAAAAAGCCGGATGAGTCCGATAAGCCCCCTCAGTCTCATCCAGTATACGCTTTTTTACAGCATTATGAAGATTATTATACATTTAGCTTTGGACACCTTCGTCATGATTCATAGCTGCTACCAGAAGTCCCTGGGAAACCGCATTTAAAGGATCACTTGCCATACGAATTTCCGATATGGGTATAGGGAACTTGCCTTTCATACTATTAAAACCGCTTTCGAAAAACTCCTTAAAATTTTTAGCTAAACTGGTTCCCCCTGAAAGGATTATTGGTATAGCATGAGGTAATTCAATGGTCCCTTCTCTTTTCTTAAATTCGGTTTTTATCATTTCCAGGGCATAAAGAACCAGACTTTTATAATAAATAATAATTGCTTCTCTTTCTCTAAAAGTTTTCGGATCACCTTCTGAAGGATCCATTAAATTGACACCCTTTTCTTTAATAGATTGAATTCTACTGGCAGTTGTACCAGTTGCTTGAGCCGCAGAGGAGTCAATAAAATCCCCAGCTCTTTGAATTGAAAAGGCCATACCAATCATAGTTTGGTACATTAAACATATATTCAACATACCTGCTCCTGCCGATATAGCCAAGGCCGAAAACTTTTCCTTTGCACAATTACTATAAACAATTGCCGCCGCCTCATTTAGAGCAACCGGTTTATATCCGAAAGAACCGATTAATTTTGAAAACATGGCCTGATGATATACAATATCGGCTTCTTTATCAACTGGTTCTGCCGGTACGGAATAATAGCAGGTTTCATTTTCAACCCGGGTATTTCCGAGAATATTTTTTAAAAGTATTTTCAAGATTTTTTCTGCTTCAAGTTCTCCGGGAGAAATGAACCCTTTTGACAGGGGCCTACGAGCTTCCTTATTAAAGATATTAGCCATAACAACTGCGGGATCTCCAATAATATAGAGTTTTTCTTCCTCTTTATCTTCAATGAAATCAACCCCAGACATTTTCATCATATTTTTAACCTGGGGATCATTCGGCATATCAATAAACGCATCTCGCACAGATTTAATCTTAGTCTGATTATCTTCGCCCTGTCTTGATGAAACGAGAAAACAGGTACCTATATCAACGCCAACAGACATAACCCTTAACTCCTTCCTTTTTTAAATATGTTATATTATTTATTTTTTCTTTTTAAGGGCCCTCAATGCAGCAAGACTATCATCAAGTTTTTCAGTTGAGGCCCTTTCTTCTGCTCGTATATTTCCTTTTAATTTATCAGTATTAATATCAGGTATATATTCAGGTCCAATAAATTGAAAATTCTTTTTCTTAGGTACAGATATTGTTGAAACATTAATTTTAGAAATTTCCTGACGAATCATTTCTACAATTAAAGGAGCTATTTCCCTGACAGTTCCTTTAATTGTTTCATGTGAAACATTATTATTAAATTCAGGAAGAATTTCCCTTAGGGCCGTTTTTAAATCCTGTATATTTTGGAAATTCCGATTTCCAGTACCATCCGTTTCAGCAGATCCGCGATAGGATTTATTTTGCTCTAATATAGCTAATTTGCCATTATTAATAGCTTTTTTTAAATCCCGTGAAGTCTCATACTCCTGATCGGTATATTCTTTAATCTGCTTATAATATATTATATCATCTAAATCTTTTATAAGAATCCGTTCAGGAGAATTACCAAGTACACGAATCATTATATTTTCTCCATATATAGATTCTTGGATTAAGAGATTATTATCAAAAATAAAAAGGAAAGCTTTATTGCTTTCCTTTTTCAGCTATTGCCTTTTAGCCCTCACGCCTGTGAGGAGGTTTTTAAAAATAGTTAATTCAAATATTTTTGAAGTGAATCATAATCAAGGGACTCTGAAGCCTCTTTGCTTTCATCATTATCTTTAGTGGCTTTATCTTCATCAATATAATATTCTTCACTGGCTTCAGTAGGCCGATAAGTCATGATCCCGTCACATGCCGGACAATTCACGCTATCATTAACTGTTATTTCACTGACTGTTACATTCTCTCCGGCCTGTTTAGCCGCCTCTCTCCTTTTTTCATTTATTAAAGCCAGAGTAGCTGTATGATTACATTGGTCACATACAAATTCTGTTACCTCCGCAGCTTCTTTTTCAATTTCATCCGCGACCTTTAAGAGCTCCTCTGCAGCCTGTTTTATTGACATGTTAAACCTCCTGAGATATAAAATTTGGTTTATACTCTAAATTATGTCTATCTTTCTATATTAAGAGATTATTAATTGAGATACAAGTTTATTAATCAGTTATAGTTAATTTCAGAGACTGATTTAGTTCAGGGTCATAATAAAAATCAAAGAAATTAGAATATACTAACATATTACTTACATACTTCTCCAGAAATTTAATTCTGTTTTCTTTCAAAAATTCATTATAATCCATAGAATTTAATTCAAAAACCTGATGGGGTTTATGTTTTACTAAACTTTTTGCAGATATACAAATAGAATAATGAGCCAATCGGGCTCTAATACAATAATCCTGGTCTTCATATTCACCTATACCATATTGTGTGTCTAAAAACCCTATTTTATTAATTAATTCCCTGAATATAAGAACACAGAAAAAGTGTAAATTAGGAACTATAGTATCTTTCTTAACCATACCTTCATGTTGATAATTTTTTTCATTTCCAAGCGGTCCGACAAGCCCACAATCGGGAATATCTATCATAGTATCATATAAATTCTTGAGCCAGTCTTTCTGAACTTTTGCATCCACATTTAATAAACAGATATCTGAATTTGGATCTGCAGCTTTCATACCAACATTCATACCTCCCGGAAAACCAAGATTTTTTTCATTGTAAATAACTTTAAAAGGAAAAGAATAAGAATTCTTATTTAATGATTTCAAATAATCAACAGAGCTGTCATTTTTAGAGCCATTATCAACAATAATTACCTCATAATTAATATTAATTGTATTCTCTTCAATTAATTTGAGGCACTCTTTTAATAGCTGGCACGAATTCCAATTAAGAACGATTATTGAGCATTTCTTACATTTTTCTTTTTTAATAAATCTCTGTAATTGTACCGGAAATG
>QNDG01000299.1 GCA_003645915.1 Candidatus Zhuqueibacterota bacterium
TGATGGTAGAAAATACCGTGCCATATTGTATGAAATTACTGTAGATGTACTTCAAGGTATAGCTAATGCCCTGACCAGTATGAAATTTCATAAATCAGACATGTCTGATGTAGTGTTATGTATTCGAGGAAAAGAAATTGGTTTAATTAAACACAGCTCCATTGAGAAATCATGAAACGTATTAAATTTTCGTACTATAGCTCCTTTTTTATCAGCCAAACATGCCTGAGTTGTGATCATACAGGTAACGCAGATATTGCGACCAGGAACATATTGACTCGATTTCTTACGGAACAATACGGTGTCCGTTACAAACCTTATGAGGCTATGTTTAGTTTTTCATAGTTTTCAAGAAACGATCAGTGAACGGGCCCCTATTAAGAAGTGGTATAAAAATTGAACCTTCGAATTTCATAAATGGAAACAATTCAAGGAACTATAAAAAAAGTCATTTTTAATAATGAAGAATCAAGTTTTAAAGTATTAAAACTGAAAACTTCAAAAGGGCCCTATATAACAATAACTGGAGAGTTTGGTCCAGATATTATTTCCGGAACTATTGCGGATTTTCATGGAAATTACAGGAATCATCCAAAATATGGAACTAATTTCAGGGTATCTGGTTATCATATAATACATAACGTTGAGGAACTAACAAGTATACAGCTTTTTCTGGATTCTATTTCTCCTAATATCGGGGTGAAAAGAGCTTGTCGAATAGTCAATCATTTTGGTAATGATATAATCAATATATTGAATAATAATCCTCAAAGAATAACTGAAATAGAGGGTATTGGAAAAATATTAGCCCAATCTTTAGAGAAAGCATGGAATAAGAATAAAGATAAATGGAATAAAAAAAGACAGGAATATACTTTAAGAGCTTTTCTTTATTCATTTGGGATTAAAGAAAGAAGAATTAAAAAAATTATTAATTTTTTTGGTGGGGGATTAAATGCAGAAGAAAAAATCAGAGAAAATCCCTATAAATTAACTGAAATTGAAGGGTTTGGTTTTAGTACTGCTGATTTTGTAGCAAGAAAATTAGGCATCTCTGAATCGAGTCCCCTCCGTTTACAGGCATTTATTTTATATGCAATAAATGTTTTATGTACTTCTGCGGGGCATCTCTATCTAACCACAAAAAATTTATCCAATATTATAAATCGATATATTATAGAGAATAGTACTAATTTTATTGGTAAAATTAAGTTAAAACCCGAGGACTTAAATGAAGCTATTAAAAATCTTGTCCAGGAAAAGTTAATTGTTCAAGAAAATGAAGCTCTGTATTCATTTTTAAATTTCATCTATGAAAAACAATCTGCTTTTAAAATATCAAAAATACTAAACAAGTCCTCTGATCTTATTTTTCTTACAGAAGAATCAATAACAAAACATATTAAATCTTTCGAAAAAGAGCATAGAATTCTTCTTAGCGAAAAGCAAAAAGAAGCTTTATATTATTTCGCTTCAAAAAAAGTCTACATAATAACAGGAGGGCCGGGCACCGGAAAATCATTAATCTGCAAGACAATTGTAAATTTAGCCCTTAAACTCAATCTAAGACTTACTTGTTTAGCTCCTACTGGAATTGCAGCAAAAAAATTATCTTTAATAATAGGCCATGAAGCTTCTACAATTCATCGCTGTTTGGGATACAGAGGTTCAGAATGGTTATATGATGAGAGAAATAAATATGAGACAGATATAGTAATCTGTGATGAGTCCTCTATGTTAGATCAGGAAGTTTTTTACAGGTTATTATCTGCATTACCGGAAAGAGTACATATTATTTTGGTTGGGGATGATGATCAATTACCTTCAGTCAGCGCCGGTAATGTGTTACGAGAATTAATTAACTGCAAAGAAATTCCGGTTATTAAATTTGACCAGATTTTTAGACAAGATGAAGCTTCTGATATTATCAAAGTAGCTCATAAAATAAAAAATGGCGATACAAATCTTAGTTACTTTAAGAGTGATCCCGGTTCTGATGTTTTTTTTATCAGAGAAAATAATATACAATTAATTGAAAACTTTTTAATAAAATTAGCTCGAACATTTAAGGATAAAAAAAGGCTTTTTCAAATAATTGCTCCCCGTAATCAGGGGCCCCTGAGTGTATATGAGTTAAATAACAGTCTACAAAATGCACTTAATTCTGAGGAGTCAGAAAAAGAATACTCTTTGGGAAAATTTGTTGTTCGTCGTGGAGATCGGGTAATTATTACAAAAAATGATTATGAACTGGAAGTTTTTAATGGAGAGATTGGAAAAATAACACATCTTGGAAATGGGTTTATAACAATCAACCTAGATAAGAAAGAAATAAGAATTAGTCTTGAAGAGGCTGCGGAAAAAATAAAATTAGCATATGTTTTATCAGTCCATAAATCCCAAGGGCAAGAATACCCATATATAATTCTTCCCTTTATTACTCAATATGGAAAGAACATGCTTCAAAGGAATCTATTATATACTGCCATAACCAGAGCAAAAAGAAAAGTAATAATAATAGGACATGGAGCTGCGCTTGAACGGGCCATAAATAACTCAAGTGTGTCTATAAGAAATACAAAATTAGGAGAACGGATACAAAAATGCTTAAACAAGAAAAAAGATTTTTTGCAGATACAGCCTGGGGCGCCAGCAGATTATCCAGCTGTTCTGTACCAAAAGGAGCCCTTATTATAAAAAATAAGCAAATACTTGCTTATGGCTTTAATAGAAAAATAATAAAAACCAAAAAATATGAGATTTCTGCTATATATGACGCCATTTTTAGTTCCAGAAAAAATGATTTAACTTCAGCTGTTTTGTTTTCCACCTGTTTTCCTGATTTAGATGATATGAAATTAATTATATCATGTGGTATTATTACAGTTTATTTTTTTGGGGAAATAATGGATCCTCACTCTGTGGAAATTGCTAATAATGCAGCTCAAGAATCTATTAAACTGGAATTAATAAAATTAAATTAATTTTTTTCTTTAATAATCTTTAAAAATATAATAATATTTAGTATGAACATAAGATACAAAAATAGAATTTATGACAGACTTCTTGAAATATCCGTTAAGTTTCAAGTACGGGATATTCCAGATCCCCAGTATATTAATGAAGCGATAACTCAATGTCACTTTTTTATTGAAGAAGTTGAGCATTATAATATAGAGATCAGCAAAGAAATTTCTTTGCAACAACAAGCTTTAAATAACGCTATTGCTGATTATGATTATAAAAAAGAAAAGCATTTGACTCAAAATGAAGAAATAAAGAACCTGCCCAATATTAAAGACAGAGAAGCAAAAGCTAATATTCTTCTAAACGATGAAATACAAAACATCAAGCATTATCAAAATGAAGTAAATGATCTTAATAATCTTTTAAAAGCAGTTAATCTAAAGTTAAAAAATTTAAATAGATGTAATAGCGATATAAAAATGCAATTACGAGTTCTTGAAGCGCGGTTGAAATTAGGTTCAGGCCCGGGATCAGAATCAGCCTATAAAAGTTTAACGGAGGAATTTAAAAAGGGCCTGAAAAATGAAGACTCTTTTAAAGAAAATGAAACGAAAATAATTAAGGAACAAATCCAGGATCCATCAATTCCATTAGATATAGATAATTTACTCGATACAGATTCAGATACCGATGACACAGATTCAGGTATCATTGATACAGATTCAGATACCGATGACACAGATTCAGGTATCATTAATACA
>QNDG01000300.1 GCA_003645915.1 Candidatus Zhuqueibacterota bacterium
ATTCAGGAAGTTTACAGGCTTCAGGGCGTAAGAATCAGTGATAAACATATTGAAGTAATTGTGCGCCAGATGCTTAGGAAAGTGCGGGTTGAAGATCCGGGCGATACTGATCTGCTGGAACGTTCTGAAATAGATAAGCACAGATTCCTGAAGGTAAATGATGAGATAATGAGTAAAGTTGTTATTGAGGATGCCGGAGATACAGGGTTCAGAGAAGGCGATGTTGTGGAAAGAGCCAAAGTTCTTGTAGAAAACAGCGAGGTTGAATCAGAGGGTAAGGAGCCTGCCAAATTCAGGCCTGCAAGACCTGCTACATTCAGGCCAATGCTGCTTGGTATTACAAAAGCTTCTCTGGGGACAGATTCGTTTATCTCTGCAGCTTCATTCCAGGAAACAACAAGAGTTTTAACCAATGCAGCCATAAGAGGAAGTGTTGACAGGCTTGCAGGTTTAAAAGAAAACGTAATTATGGGTAATTTGATCCCTGCAGGTACAGGACTCAGAAAGTTCAGAGATTTAAGAGTCTGGAAAAAGGGAGCAATGGACGACAATAAAGATGAGAGCCTGCTGGAAAAAGAGGCTCAGGATACAGTGAAATAAGTTAAGTTTTAAGGAGGATTCTTTGCCGACACTGAATCAGCTTGTAAGAAAAGGCAGAAAAGTTATCCAGAAAAAGAATAAGGCGCCGGCTTTAACAAGCTGTCCCCAAAGAAGAGGTGTGTGTACAAGAGTATATACTACCACACCAAAAAAACCGAATTCAGCGCTGCGAAAAGTAGCAAGAGTGCGGCTTACGAACGGGTTCGAGGTAACTGCATACATTCCCGGTGAAGGGCACAACCTTCAGGAGCACTCTATAGTACTTATCAGAGGCGGAAGAGTTAAAGATTTACCGGGTGTAAGATATCACATTGTAAGAGGTACATACGATACCAGCGGTGTGGAAGATCGTAAGAACGGTAGATCAAAATACGGTGTAAAAAGAAAGAAGTAGTAACGGAGTTACGTAAATGCCGAGAAGAAGACGAGTACCAAAAAGAAAAGTTTTACCAGATCCTGTATATCATCAGGAGATCGTTACTAAATTTATTAACGGCCTGATGAAAGGCGGGAAGAGGAGCCTTGCTGAAGATATTTTCTATTCTGCTATGGATATCATAGAGAAGAGAACCGGAGACAAGGGGATTGATGTGTTCCACAAGGCGATTGAAAATGTTAAACCCATTATTGAGGTAAAATCAAGAAGGGTCGGAGGAGCGACATATCAGGTTCCTGTAGAAATTCCGTCCAACAGAAGGGCAGCGCTGGCTTTCAGATGGGTTATTAATTTTTCTCGTGCAAGATCCGAAAAAACTATGGCTGAGCGTCTTGCAGGAGAGCTGATTGATGCCTCTAAGAAAGAGGGTACATCAATTAAAAAGAGAGAAGATGTACATAAAATGGCTGAAGCGAACAAAGCTTTTGCTCATTTCAGATGGTAACAGGAAAATAGAAAGAGAAACAGGTAATGCAGAACAGGTAACCCTTAAAAAATGTGCGTAATATCGGAATAATGGCGCATATTGATGCAGGGAAAACTACAACAACCGAAAGAATCCTTTTTTATACGGGAAAGGTTCACCGTATGGGAGAGGTGCATGACGGTGCTGCAACCATGGACTGGATGGAACAGGAGAAGGAAAGAGGTATTACTATAACTTCTGCTGCAACAACCTGTTTCTGGCGCGATATTCAGATAAATATTATTGATACCCCCGGCCATGTTGATTTCACTGTAGAAGTGGAAAGATCTCTCAGAGTTCTGGACGGAGCAGTTGCAATTTTCTGCGGTGTCGCAGGAGTTGAGCCTCAGTCTGAAACCGTCTGGAGGCAGGCGGATAAATATCATGTGCCGAGAGTGGCTTTTGTTAATAAAATGGACAGGATTGGCGCTGATTTTTACAATGTACTGGCAATGATTAAAGAGAGACTCGGAGCTAAGCCTGTAGCAGTTCAGATTCCTGTAGGCCAGGGTGAATCATTTAAAGGGATCATAGATCTTATTAAAATGAAGGCTATTATTTATAAAGAAGAAAGCCTTGGAGCTGAGTGGGAAGAGACTGATATACCGGAAGATTTTCAGAAAAAAGCTGAAGAGTACCGTCACAATATGCTTGAAATTATTGCTGAATGCAGTGATGTTGTAATGGAAAAGTATGTGGAAGGTATTGAACCTGACGAAAAGGAGATCACTCAGGCATTAAGAAGCGGAACTCTGTCGTACGAATTTGTGCCTGTGCTGTGCGGTTCGGCTCTTAAAAACACAGGTGTGCAGATGCTTCTGGATGCAGTTGTGGATTATCTTCCTTCTCCTCTTGATGTGCCTGATGTAGAGGGTATTGATCCTAAAAAAGATAAGGTTATTACAAGAAAAACAAGTGATGAAGAGCCATTTGCCGCACTTGCATTTAAAATCGCAACAGATCCTTATGTTGGTAAATTGACCTATTTCCGTGTTTATTCGGGAGTGGCAAAAGCAGGTTCCTATGTACTTAATCCCAGAGCTGGTAAGAAAGAAAGACTTGGAAGAATTTTGCAGCTTCATGCAAATAAAAGAACAGACAAAGAATATGTGTTTGCAGGGGATATTGCTGCAGCAGTGGGTTTAAGATTTACAAAAACCGGAGACACTCTTTGTGATACAAAAGAGCCCATAGCTTTGGAGTCAATGGAATTCCCGGAACCTGTTATATCTGTTGCAATTGAACCTAAAACAAAGGCTGATCAGGATAAGCTTGATGAAGCTCTTAGAAGTTTAATGGATGAAGACCCGACTTTCCGTGTCAAAACCGATGAAGATACAGGCCAGACAATTATTTCCGGAATGGGCGAACTTCATCTTGAAATTATTACTGACAGGTTGTTCAGAGAGTTTTCCGTAAAAGCTAATGTAGGTAAGCCTCAGGTGTCTTACAGAGAAACAATTAAAAAGTCTGTTGAAGCTGAAGGAAGATTTGTAAGACAAACCGGTGGTAAAGGGCAGTACGGACATGTTGTTATTTATCTCGAACCTGCACCAAGAGGAAGCGGTTTTATTTTTGAAAACAGAATTACAGGCGGAGTAATACCGAAACAGTTTATCCCGTCAGTGGAAAAAGGGATAAAAGATTCTTTAAACAGCGGCTGGTTAGCAGGATATCCCATTGTTGATATAAAGGTTACATTAATAGACGGCTCGTATCATCCTGTAGATTCAAATGAAATGTCTTTTGAAGCTGCCGGGTCAATGGCCCTTCAGGATGGTTTTCAGAAAGCTGAACCGGTTTTGCTTGAACCCATAATGAAGGTGGAAGTTGTTTTACCTGAGGATTACCTTGGAGATGTAATGGGGGATCTGAATGCCAGAAGAGGTCAGATAAAGGGTATGCATCAGAGAAAGGATTCTCACATTATAAGCGCTTCTGTACCTTTAAGCGAAATGTTTGGTTATGCAACGGATCTGAGATCCAAAACCCAGGGCAGAGCGGTTTATACGATGCAGTTTTCTCATTATCAGGAAGTAAACGAAGAAGAATCAAAGAAAATATTAGAAAGAATAAGAGGGTTTATTTAAGCCCGTAATTAATGGAGGAAATTATCCATGGCTAAGGAAAAGTTTGAGCGTTCGAAGCCGCATGTAAACATAGGAACCATAGGTCACGTAGATCACGGTAAGACCACATTAACAGCGGCAATAACCATGTA
>QNDG01000301.1 GCA_003645915.1 Candidatus Zhuqueibacterota bacterium
GCTTTTATGGACCGCTCAATTATAGAAGCTGATCCTCACACTGTTATTGAAGGAATGCTGATAGGCGCTTATGCTGTTGGCGCACATGAGGGTTTTATCTATTTAAGAAAAGAGTATCCTCTTGCTCTTGACAGGCTTAAGATTGCTATCGATCAGGCAAGAGAGATGGGTTTTCTCGGTAAAGATATTCTGGAAAGCGGGTTTGATTTTGATATTGAGATTCACAGGGGAGCAGGAGCTTTTGTGTGCGGTGAAAGTACAGCTCTGATGGCTTCCATGTCTGGAAGAGCAGGCGAGCCCAGAGCAAAATACGTACACAATACTGAAGTAGGGTTCAGAGATAAACCTACCATACTTAACAATGTGGAAACCTGGGCAACAATTCCTGTGATAATTGATCAGGGAGCAGACTGGTTTGCATCAATAGGAAGCGGCGATGTAAGCAAGAGTCCGTGGAACGGCTCATCAGGAACAAAGGTATTTTCCTTAGTGGGAGATATAAACAACACAGGTCTTGTTGAAGTGCCAATGGGTATTACTCTGCGGGAAATAATTTACGAAGTGGGTGGCGGGATTCCCAACGGAAGAAAATTCAAAGCTGTTCAGACCGGAGGCCCTTCAGGAGGATGTATTCCTGCATCAAAGCTTGACATGCCTGTTGATTTTGATTCTCTTACCGAAGCAGGCTCAATGATGGGCTCAGGCGGTATGATTGTTATGGATGATCATACATGTATGGTTGATGTGGCACGGTATTTTATCAATTTTCTGATGGATGAGTCGTGCGGCAAATGTACTCCGTGCCGCGAAGGTCTTTTTGCAATGAACAACATTCTGACAAGGATCACTGAAGGAGAAGGAAAAGAGGGCGATATTGAGCTTCTTGAAGAGATCTGTTTTACTGTAAAAGAGGCAAGTCTTTGTCAGTTGGGACAATCAGCGCCTAATCCTGTTCTTTCAACAATAAGGTATTTTAGGGATGAGTACGAGGAGCACATAAAAGATAAGAAGTGCAGGGCAGGTGTGTGTAAAAAATTGGTCACCTACTCAATAAACGATAATTGTACGGGCTGTCATGTCTGTGCGGTGAACTGTCCGGTTAATGCAATTTCCGGAAATGTTAAAGAAATGCACTCAATTGATCCTGATGTTTGTATTAAATGCGGCATCTGCTATGAAGTCTGCAAATTTAACGCAGTGGAGGTGCGATAATGGCTGTAGAAAAAATTAAAATTAATATAAACGGTAAAGAAGTAGAAGCAGTAAAAGATACGTATCTTTTAAAAGTACTGCAGGATCAGGGAATTCAGGTTCCCACACTGTGTCATCATAAGGATCTTACTCCAGGCGGTGTTTGCAGGCTCTGCTCCGTTGAGGTGGAAAAAAACGGCAAACGTAAGCTTGTAACTTCCTGTAACTATCCTGTAAGGGACAATATTACTGTTTATACTGATTCTGAAAACGTTAAAAAACACCGCAAACTTCTTGCAGAGATGTATCTTGGCAGATGGCCCAATGTCCCTGTAATCCAGGATATTGCAAAAAGATGCGGAGCAACAGATAAAGAAAAGTTTAAAAGCGAACTTACGGATGAGAATCCCAAAGCATGCGTTTTGTGCGGAAGATGTGTCCGGGGTTGCTCTGAGTTTGTTCAGGAGAAGATTCTTGATTTTGCAGGCAGAGGAATAAAACGCCATCTTACAATGCCCTACGGAGAGGTGGATCCCCACTGTATAGGATGTACATCGTGTGCATATGTGTGTCCCACAGGAGCAATTGAGATTATTGATGATATGAATCATCCTGCAAATCCCAAACTTGTCCGGGATTACGGTATGAGAATTAATGCAGAAATGGCAACTCTTGATAAGCAGCAGAACAGAATGCGGGAAGTGGGAACTGCAAATATTGTAGAGGTTATGAATGCATATGATCTTCTGCCTGTTTTAAACTACCAGTACGGATCCCATGAGGAAGCGTGGAAAATAGAATCTCATACATTAAAGGAAAAATATCTTGTACAGAACATGCCTGACGGCTGCTGGAAGGGGTGTTCAATGGCTTGTGCAAAAACAGCAGAAGGATTTCTGTTGAAAACCGGCCCTTATAAGGGGCAGAGGGTACTTGTTGACGGACCTGAGTATGAAACAGCAGCAGCTGCAGCAAACATGGGCTGTTTTGATGCTGATTTCCTAATGGAATACAATTTCTATTGTGATACGTACGGTGTTGATACTATTTCCGTAGGGACATGCATGGCCTTTGTTATGGAGTGCTATGAAAACGGAATAATTGATAAAGAGGTTACAGGAGGCAAAGAACTTAAATTCGGCGCATCCGACGAAGTTCTCCAATGCCTGCATGAAATGGCAGAGGGTAAAGGCTTTGGCGTTGAAGTTGGGAAAGGAATAAAATATCTTAAAGAAAAGTGGATAAGCGAAGGCCGTGGTGACGAAGATTTTATCCGCAATATAGGAATGGAAGCCAAGGGACTTGAATACTCCGAGTATGTATCAAAAGAGTCTCTGGCTCAGCAGGTAGGTTACACAATGGCAGTAAAAGGCCCTCAGCATGATGAAGCATGGCTGATTTTTATGGATATGGTTAACAATCAGATTCCTTCATTTGAGGACAAGGCAGAAGCTCTTTATTACTATCCTCTGTGGCGTACATGGTTCGGTCTTCACGGATTATGTAAGCTTATCTGGAATGATGTTGTCCCTGCTGACAACAGCAAATACAAACCTCAGGTTGCTGCAAAAGTTCCGGGGCATGTGGAAGATTTCTTTAATTTCTACAAAGGCGTTCTTGGCAAGGATATTGATGAGAAAAAGATGCTGGATGAGTCTGCAAGAGTCCACAATCTTCAGAGAATAATGTGCCGAATGCTTGGTTTTGGTACAAGAGAGTACGATATGCCTCCGTACAGAGCTGTGGGCCCTGTAACAGTTAAAGAGTACGAGTCAAGGCAGGAGCGTTATGACACCCAGTTAAAAGAGCTTGTTGGAGTTGATCCTGAAGGCAAGAGTACGGAAGAGAAAGTGAAAATCATGCGAGAATTCCGTATGAAACAGTACAACAGAGCTGTGGACGCAACTTATGAGAGAAGAGGCTGGACAAAGAACGGCGTTCCAAAGATCAGCAGGTTAAAAGAGCTGGGTATTGATCTGCCTGAACTTGTTGAAATTGTAAAGGATGATCAGGAAGATTAAGTAGAAGTGTTTTTGTTTTGTTGTTAATTCTGCTTCCCGGTTTTATGCAGGGAAGCAGAATTAAATAAAGTAGAGACGTTGCATACAACCCGTAGAGACGTTGCATGCAACGTCTCTACGGGTTGTATGATTTTATGGATAAATTTAAGGGGAAATACCGGATACCGTCAACCCGGTTACAGAATTGGGATTACCGTTGGAACGGATATTATTTTGTTACCATCTGTACTGAAAACAAAGAAGAATATTTCGGGGAAATCAAGAATGGTAAAATGCATCTGTCACCAATAGGAATAATTGCAGATGTTTTATGGCATGAAATTAAAAACCATGCAAAAAATGTAGAATTGGGCGAATTTGTTGTAATGCCAAATCATATTCACGGAATAATTATATTAAATAATGATAATAATATATCGGATAATGTAGAGACGTTGCATGCAACGTCTCTACGACAAACATCGCAACCTGCAAAAAACGAATTTATGTCGTCTATATCGCCA
>QNDG01000302.1 GCA_003645915.1 Candidatus Zhuqueibacterota bacterium
AAAAAATACATTTTGATAAATCAGGCAAACTCTTTTTTATCTTCCTGCATTTTCTGCTGGGAAATTTATTTTCCGCCCTATGGCTGTTTTTCACATACGGTATGTGGTATTTATCTGCAGGCAAGGAAATATTCGATCTCGTACACTTTGCACAAATAGTAGGCTGGCAGTATCTTTCCGGAATAACAACGTATTTTTTAATTTCCGGAATATTTTATACAATAATATACTACCGGAGATTCCGGGATAAAGAATTAAAAGAAGCTGAGCTGAAGGTTCTGACAAAGGAAGCTGAGCTTAAAGCTTTGAAGATGCAGATTAATCCGCATTTTCTGTTTAACTCGTTAAACTCAATTAATGCACTTATAAAACGCAGTCCGGATCAGGCCAGAGAAATGATGAGCCTTCTTTCGGATTTATTAAGATTTTCTCTTGAAACAAAAGAAGAGTCAAAAATACCTCTGAAACAGGAACTTGAAATTATGCACAGATATCTAAATATTGAAAGAATACGATTCCGCGACAGAATGGAAATACAGGAGGAAATCGAACAAGGTATTGATATTTACAAAGTTCCTGCGATGCTCCTTCAGCCTCTTCTGGAAAACAGCATTAAGCACGGGATCTCGTCACATAGAAAAAAAGGCTGGATATCAGTTAAATTAAGTAAACACAACAATAATATCAGAATTTCAGTATCAAACAGTATGGGGAATCCTGCCAATGAAGTACAAAACAAAAAAAACGGTTTAAGCACAGGTCTGCAGAATATCAGAAAACGGCTTAATCTGATATACGGAAGCAGGTTTAAATTTATTGTAAGCAGACCCCAACCGGATATTTTTAAAGTTGAAATTACAATACCGGCAGAACAGGTATGAATAAAATAAAAACAATAATTATAGATGATGAACCTCTCGGCAGGGAAATAATCCGGGAGTACCTTCAGGATCATAATGATGTGGAAATCATGGCAGAGTGCAAAGATGCGCATGAAGCCTTAGAAGCTATTGAAAGCCACAATCCTGATCTGATTTTCCTTGATATCAGTATGCCGGAAATAGACGGCTTTGAACTTTTAAGAATGCTTGATAAAATGCCTTTTGTAATTTTTTCAACTGCATACAATCAATACGCTGTAAATGCTTTTGAAGTTAATGCTGTTGATTATCTGCTAAAGCCTTATGACCATGAAAGGTTTGATACTGCACTTAATAAAGTAAGACAGCAAATTATTCATAGAGATAAGACGGAAAAAGACAACATTGAAAAACTCCTTATGACAATCAGAAACAAGTATCTTAAAAGAATAATGGTAAAATATGGCGGTAAAATAGTGATTGTAAACACTACAGAAATAATACGCGCTGAAGCTGTGGAAGACTATGTCAACCTGTTTACACCGGAGGCTCGCTATTTAATCAGCCAGCCTCTTTTATATCTTGAAAACAGGCTTGATCCCGAATACTTTGTCCGGGTTCACAGATCGCATATTATAAATTTAAGATTCTTAAAAGAACTTCAGCCATGGTCCAACGGAAGATTTAAGTGTATAATGAAAGATAACAGTACGATAATTGTCAGCAGGTCAGGAACAAAAAAATTAAAAATGATTATGGAATAAACAGGGACGTTAAAACCATGAAACAAACATATCAAATGCTTTTTTTATTATCTGTTTAAGCTCATCTGTTAGCGGCATATTTTCAATATCAGCCATACTCACCCACTTTGCATCTGCTGCATCGCTTCCCGCAGTCAGAACTCCTTCTTTGTACTTACATACAAAATCAAGAATAGCATAGTGGTATCTGATTTTACCCCTGCTGTCGTGTTCAATGCGCTCTATCAGACTTACAAAAGGCCCTGGCTCAACTTTAAGACTGCACTCCTCTTCCACCTCTCTGACAAGTGCTTGTCCAAGTTCTTCTCCAAGTTCTACACTTCCACCAGGGATGCTCCACTTGCCTTTTCTGGGTTCATAACCTCTTTGAATCAAAACGACCTCATCCCTGTCATTAAAAATAATGCCTGCTACAGCAATAACAGGCATTAAAGGATAAGCTTTATTGCTCAAAATCACCCCTTGTCTTTGCTCTTTTTAAACAGGTCAAGAAAACGATCAAGGTATTCATCGAAAAGATCCCATCTGTCAAGCTCTTCTTTTAATCTCATTTTGCTCTTGTATGTCTGATCAAATTCCGCCTGTCTGAAAAGTTTTTCAATATTGTTGCGTACTGCACGGTCAACCTTGTCCTCTGTTCCAGGTACGACATGATCCGGAGAATGCTCCTTTTCATCGTCAATGGATTCTCTTGATAAATGGGATGCAAGCGCTCGTATCTCTTTTTCTTTGGTTTCAGCATAAAATTCAAGATCCACAAGATCAACAGACATATTTAATATGGATGTCATAATTTTTAAAACTTCAATTGAAGCTCTCGGGAATTCAATCTGTGCAGTAAAGAACGGTATCTCACCAAGAAGGCAAATCCCGTCTATTCCCATCTCTCTTGCTACGCTTATCAAAAGGCCGTTTAATCCGGAGATAGTCCCGTCGCCCATAAAATGAACATTCAGATCAACAAGCTGGCGTAAAAGATCGTAACTGTTTGGTGCTGCAAATACTCTGGGGACTGTACCCGGATCCATATCAGAAGGTGCTGCAGCTCCGGTTAATACTCTTTTAACGCCAAATGGTATTGTTGATTCCAGAATAAGTTTGGCAAATCTGTACTCAAGATGCGGTATAGGCTGCAGATTTCCGACAAAAAAAACAATATCTTTATTACCATTGGGGGATTTATAAAAATAAAATTTATTATCAGGCTTTTTTACCGGTTTTATTATCTGTTTTTCCACATTTGCGCTTGTAGCTGCAAAAAACTCATCGGGTTCTATTGTACCGAATAATTTTGCTCCGAGTTTATTTTTTAAGTATGATACAGCATTAAATGCAACCATACCCATACCCGGCCATGTTGCAATCAGCGTTGGATTTTTCAAATCCGGAGTTTCAATAAAATTGATCATTAATAAAATTACCTGCTTAATAAAATTGACAAAACCCGATTTTACTTTTCATCTTAATTTAACTAAAATTACCAAATAAAGCAATATTGATTTAATAAAATTACTATCTGTTCATAAAAATTGACATTCTTTTATAAGCAGATTCTGCTATTTTCTGAGAATAGACTTTACCTGGCTCTACAAATGAAATATTTATTTTTCCGTGTTTAACATTAACAAGAGTGTAATGGTTTACTAAACCCAGAGCAGGATTACGCGACATTCTCATTTTCCCGCCTGTGGGACCTACAACTATGTATTTGTTATTATCAAGGTCATGAGTCTGCGCCAGCACATGCAGATGACCCGCTATTACTGTAAAAGGAATATTTGCCAAGGCTGTTTTTATTTTTAACCAGTCGTTTTTTAATACACTACGGGTAATCCATGCAGGTCTGTGCATAAAAATAAAAATTCTGTCCATCCCTTTAAAAGAAGATATTGCCTGTTTGGCAAACTCAATTTGCTTTTTCCCAAAACCTCCGCCTGCCCTGTTTAAAGTTTCTTCTGTGTTTAAAATAATAAAACCGTTGTTTTTGTACGTAAAAGAGTAATATGTCCTGCCGAATTTATTCTTCCAGAAATTATACGATTGCATGTTATAAATATCATGATTCCCCGGAACATAACAATAAGG
>QNDG01000303.1 GCA_003645915.1 Candidatus Zhuqueibacterota bacterium
AAAAGTTCCCTGTCCTGCCCTTTGGTTATCATATGATAATTATTCTCCATGACCAGACTCTTTTTTACGGATGAAGACACACCGGATAAAAGCTTTTCCATGTTTTTAAGTTTTATCCTCCTGTCACCTCTGGAGTGGGCAAAAAATACAGGGCAGTTAACTTTATGGATTTCCCGCTGAAGAGTTTTTAGCATTTTCATACATTCCGATATTCCCTTAACAGGATAACAGTTATATCCTGCATCCTTAACACCGGCAAAATTGTTTTTGTGCTTCTTAATGCAATGAACAAAAGGCTTAATTACAGGTAATAATTTTATCCCGGGATAACTGAATTTGTAGGGAGCTGATAATGATACAACACCTGCTATATCATTTCTTGCTGCAATCAAAAGAGCAAGTGCTCCGCCAACAGAATGTCCGACCAGAAAAACGTGCTTACTATTCTTTAATTTCTCATATTCCCGATGTATAGTACTATACCACTCCTGCCATTTAACTTTCTGCAGATCTGAAGGTTTTGTACCGTGACCAGGTAACAGGGGAACAGAAACCTTAAAACTATTCTTTTTTAATTCAGGAACCAATTCTGAAAATGTCCAGGGTGTTCCGGTAAAACCGTGAATTAAAATACACGCCGCACCATTTTTTTGAGTTTTAGATGTCCCTGAATTTTCCATTCTTTATAAAAACCCCGTAGTATTTAAAAAGAACTAAAAATGTAAAAAAAAACAACATTTTATTCCCGTTTTAATCAAGGATTAAAACGACTATAAATGTAATAATTTTTTATCTGTTTTTCAACAGATATTTTGCATTATTTTTGATTTTTTTAACATTTTATAAAATATTTTCGGATTTTTAATTAATATCCTTAAAAATCACCTGCTCTTCCGCACTAAAATACCGAAATCAAGCAATAAGCATGACATTTTAAACTCAACCCCAATTTTTTTACTATTGGAAAGGCATCTTAAATTATTTTGATAATGTCAAATTTGTATTCCTGGCATGATAAAAGCATTAACAGTATATCCTGCTGAAACTTTTAATCATTGACATCACTTAAATATTGCATATTATTTTTATTTTGCTTATTTTGGTTCGCTAAATTTAAGTTTTAATTAAGGAATCTGCAATGAATCGCATTATACCCAAAAGGCTGTTCTTTACAACAGGCACAGGACATCATAAAAAGAAACTTCAGAGTTTTGAGTTTGCACTGCGTGACGCAGGAATTCAAAAATGCAACCTGGTTACTGTGTCCAGCATTTTTCCTCCGCACTGCAAAATAATAAGTAAAAACGAAGGATTAAATCATCTTCTTCCGGGACAAATAACCTTTGTTGTCATGGCACAAAATTCAACCAATGAACCGGGAAGACTTGTTTCTGCTGCTGTCGGACTTGCACGCCCTGTTGATAAAATGCAGTACGGTTACATAAGCGAGCATCATGCATTTGGTGAGACAATGCGTCAATCTGCTGACTTTGCAGAAGATCTTGCTGCAAGTATGCTTGCATCAACTCTGGGAATTGAGCTTGATCCTGACAAAGCATGGGACGAAAGAAAACAGCTCTACATTACGGATAAAAACAGACAGTTTTACAGCAGAAGCAGTGCAAAATCCGCAAGAGGCCACAAAAACGGGCTCTGGACTACAGTACTTGCCTGCGCTGTTATGCTTCTGGATTAAAAAACGGAGAGTATATGAAATCAAAATCCATGTTTGATAAAGCTCCTGATATTATTCCCCGAAAACTTAAAAAAAATATCTCCATACAGGAATTAATTGAATTCTTTGACGGAACATCGTTTGAGGCCAGAAATGTGGCAAGAGGAGCAGGGCTTTTTGAAAAAATGATTTCTCAGGGAGATACAATCTGGCTTGGCATTGCAGGAGCCGGAATAGCAGGAGGAATGGGGGGTATTGTTATTTCCCTGATTGAGAACGGTTTTATTGATGTAATCTGCTCAACAGGCGCACAGGTTTATCACGATCTGCATTTTGCGTTTGGTCTTCCTGTTAAGAAAATCTCCCCTGTGTGGGACGATGATATTTTAAGAAAACACGGTGATACAAGAATATACGATATCGGGATAAGAGAAAAAGAGACCCTTGAAGCACAGGATGAATTAATCAGGCAGTTTGTCCGGGAAAAACACGAGTCTCTTTCCGGCGGAGAAATTTCAAGCTTTGAATTCAATTTTCTTCTCGGCAAGTGGGTTCTGGACAAAGCCCCGTACCCGGAAAGAAGCTTTGTTGCCCGGGCTGCAAAAAACAGAGTGCCCGTATTCTGGGACTCTCTTGCAAACCATTCAATTGCAATGAACTTAGTTAAAACGGATCTTGAGGGCATGAAAATATCTCTGTCCCCGCAGAAAGATATCTTTCAGTCTGCTGCCATTGCATATTTCTCTACTCCCACAGGATTTGTTGAGCTTGGAGGCGGAGGTCCGAAAAATTTTATTCAGCAGACAGGCCCAACACTAAGCCAGATTCTTAACGTTAAATTTGAAGGAGCTGACAGGGGTCTTCAGATTGGTACTGCAGTGGAAAAAGAGGGAAGTCTTTCAAGCTGCACATTCGGCGAAGCTGTTACATGGGGAAAATACCAGAAAGCATCTGAGGACAAGTTAGTGCAGATATGGGGAGAATACAGCGTAATTTTCCCCATAATCTCAGCATATGTAATTGATAAATGCAGTCCCAGAGCAAAAAAAACACTTGCAGAAAAAATACCTGAATTTTCCAGAAAACTTTCGGATATTATATGAACCTTAACAAAATTCAGTTTCTCGGGCTTGAGCCTGAGTTTACGGATTTTAAAAAATCCGCTGTTACAATTTTGCCTTTTCCGTATGAAGGAGGAGTATCTTACGGCAGAGGTACGAAACGCGCACCTCGCGCAGTATTAAAAGCATCCCAATATCTTGAGCTTTACGATGAAATTTATAACGGCGAATTTTATTCCATGGGCATTTCCACAGTTAAACAGCCCAAAATATCCGGATCACCGGAAAAAATGATTAAAAAAATTTACGGACTGACTTCAGATTTGATAAAAAAAAATAAATTTGTATGCGTTATCGGAGGAGATCACTCCATATCAAGCGGTTTTTTCCGTGCGCTGAATGATTACAAAGGAGTAAAATCCGTAATCCAATTTGACGCACACACGGATCTGAGAGATTCTTATGAAGGAAGCAAATTAAGCCATGCATGCGTAATGGCAAGAATCAGAGAAATAACAAAAAATACCCTGCATATTGGAATAAGAAGCATGTGCACACAGGAAGCAGAAAGGATAAAAACAGAAAATATAAAAATAATTACAATGCATGATTTAAGGTCAAAACATATTCAACTGGAATCCTTTTTAAAGAGCCTTCCTGACCCTGTCTTTATTACATTTGATGTTGATGTCCTGGACTGGAGTGTTGTTTGTTCCACAGGTACTCCGGAACCGGGAGGTCTTTTATGGCACGAAACATTATCCATGCTTGAAAAAATCTTTTTTATGAAAAATGTTACAGGAATTGATATTGTTGAACTTTCCGGCAGAAAAAACGACCTTAACTCTCCGTTTGCTGTTGCAAAGCTTTTGTACAAAATGATCACGTTAAAAGCTGTTTCATTTTTAAAACAGGGAAAAGCTCTTCCCCAAACTCCGTCAGGCCCTATATTCTGATGATTAAAACAACTT
>QNDG01000304.1 GCA_003645915.1 Candidatus Zhuqueibacterota bacterium
AATCTGATTCATAACAATCCAGGCCTTTTTCATAAAAAATGCAAATGTTCCAAAACTTAAAACCATTACAACAACAAGCAGAACCTCATATAAAATAAACCGCCAGGGCTGAGCCCATAATACGGAAAAACTCTGAAACATTCCTTCAAAGGCATCATCATCTGTTGTTGCAATTATTGACGGAGCAAGAAACAGTGCTACAATAAGCGCCAGAGAAACAAAAACCACAAAAAACGCTGCTCCAAACCAGAGTACAGTAAACAGTGATATACCCAGCTCTCCGAGGTATGGAATTTTCCCCAACAAACCGACAATATACCCGCCAACACAGGTAAAGAAAATAATTGCAAAAATTGTAACAGGAGTTGATATTACTGATGCCCCTTTTTTCTTCAGAGAAAAATTAAAAGCTTCTTTCCAGGTATAAAACGTATTACCTTTAAGCTGCATATACGTTGCTCTTGCAACACCTGTTGCTCCAACAAACCAGAAAAACAGCATGAAAAAAGCACCTATACCAAATATTATCCAACTGTACCAGGGAAGATGCAGTCCGGTAACACCAGGCACTAATCCGTATCTGGATAACATAATACCAATATTTTTCCCGCCAGCCAGCAGACTTAAATATGTTAATACAACATAGCCTGCGTATCCTATTGCAAAACTGACAAACTGAATCCACAAGCGCTGGAAGCTGAATGCCAGTCTGGCCGAACGGAAAATATCCCGAAAGTCAAACCGCATCTCTGTCATTAACAACCTCCTTTACTTTCAAGATTAAACCTTATTTTGTAGGCAGGATTTTATACATTCCTGTCCCGCACTTTGCACACTTGCCTTTCATTGCAGGTCTGCCGTTTTTCATAGTTACTCTTTCTGCATCAACCATTTCAGTTTTTGCACGACATTTTACACAATAAGCCATCTCTGCCATAACAACTACCTCCTTAAATTATTTGAATTTTTTGTTTGATATATTAAGATTTGTACTCTAAAGTGACAAAATTATTATTAAAAGTCAATAAAAATTTTCAAATATTTTACACAGAATATCTTTTAAAAACAGCCATTAAGGTCATAGATAACGCAGATCCGGCCGTATCTGCAATAAAATCAAAAAGTTCTGAATATCTTCCAGATATAAACATCTGATGGATTTCATCAATACCTGCAAAGGCGACTGCAAATAAAAAAGAATACAAGTATCTTTTTTTTACAGATTTAAACAGTTTTGACGCTGATCTGAGTAAAAACATATAAAATATAAAATACTCAATAAAATGAGGTATTTTATCCTCAAAATCAATTCCTGCATCCGGAAGTGTAAGATTTGGTATTGAAGACAGCGTTAAAATAACCAGTGCCATTATCAGGGCAGGTAAGTGAAATTTTAAAAATATCAGTTCTGGTTTATGCTTCATGAATCCAAGTTCCTCTTTTCAGAATTTCTTAATCAAATCATGTATTCTATATTTTTATTTAAAATATGGTTTGTCAAACATCTTTTATCCTTACAATTTCAAAAAAGTGGATATAATATTCTTTATATATCCGGCTTAAATTGGCAGGGAGATATAAAATCTACAATAATCAGTTAAACTGTATCAAGCCCCTGCAACTCTTCGGAAAACAAGCTTACTATATTTTAGTTTTCGCAAAATTACCACATGAAAAACCCATTACATGCAAAATATTTTTAACGGACAAACAAATATAATCTTTTTTTCCTTGAATCCCACAATAATTTTATGTAATTTTGAAAAACCTTCTGACAGACTTTCCGTATTAAATAAATAGGTAGTATGTGAACAAAGAAAACATACAAAAATTGATTGAAGAAGTAAAGCAGGGAAAAGAGTACGCTTTTAAAGTATTGATGGAGCGCTATCAACCCGGAATTTATAAAATGATATATCAAATTATTAAAAATCGGGAAGAGACCGAGGATATTGTGCAGGAAACATTTATCAAAGCGTTCAACTCAATAAACAGTTACAATAATAAATATGCATTTTCCACATGGCTTTACAAAATAGCATATAACCACAGCATAGACACAATAAGAAAAAGAAAACTTAAAACTTTTTCCATAGACAAGCCTATTAAATTTCAGAAAGGTGAAATTAAACAGGAGATCAGAGACGAATCATTTATTCCTGATAAAGAGATAATGAACAGAGAAAGCATAAATAACATCTTAAAACAAATTGAATCTCTGCCGGAAAAATACAGGAAAGCCCTTGTTTTAAGACATCAGGAAGACTATTCGTACGAAGAAATAAGTAAAATGCTGTCAATTCCGATCGGTACTGTTAAGGCGAGAATTTTCAGGGCAAGAGAAATTTTAAAAAAGAAACTACAGGAATAATACTATGAAAAAAACCGTTCCGGTCCTTTGTCTCTTACTTTTTTTCATCCCTTTGTTCAGCAGTCAGCAGGATACTACACTAAATACAAACCGGTTAAACGAGCTGAAAAACCGTGTTCAGCTCTATTCTCAAATCCTTATCCGGCAAAAAGAATCAAATTCTCAGACACCTGAACCTCTCTTTCAGATAAACATCAATGCAAATGTAATTGACTCTATGTTTAAATACATTCCGGAAATATCCAAAATATCATTGCAATCAGATCTTAATAAATCAGACACACTTCTTCTTTATCTTGCAGAATTGATAAATAATCAGAAGCGTACAAAACGAAAAGGCATTGTACAGTTTGGTGACAATGTCATTGTAGGAAGAAATGAATATGTTACCGGAGATGTAGTTGTAGTCGGAGGAGATGCTGAAATTTACGGAGAAGTAAAAGGAGGCGTTATAGTTGTTCTTGGCAACATAAGACTTGCATCCACAAGCATTGTTCATAAAGATGTTGTAAGTGTATGGGGATCACCTGATATTGACAACGGAGCTCAGATTATTGGTACAACGAATATTTTTAATTTTAAGAAAATGTTTTCACCGCATTTTTTCAGAATAAGGCCTTTTACATTACTACCTGTTATTATCAGATTTATCTGGTTTCTGTTTCTGTTTACTGTTATTATTGCAATTTATTATTCATTTAAAGAGCCTGTTGAAAACATAAGAGATCAGATTAAAAATAACTATCTTAGATCTCTTGTTACAGGAATCCTGAGCATTATATTAATTCCAGCGCTTTTTTTGATTCTTGTAACAACAATAATCGGTATTCCCTTAGCATTGTTTGTTCTGCCGTTAACAATAATAGCTGCTTTTCTTACAGGGATCACAGCATGCAGCCTGTCAGTGGGGCACCATATTCTTCCGAGAACAGGATTAAAGACAGATTCGGTTCTTGCAGCACTCTTTGCAGGCCTGCTGGCAATAGAACTACCTTCTCTTATTTCAAGAATTACATCTCTTTTCAGCCCTGTACTTACAACAACATTCTCTCTTGCAGCATCAATTATTATAATAATTGCATGGATACCGGGTCTTGGCGCTGTTATTTTAACAAAATTCGGCAGGAACAAACCCACAGACACGGGGAATAATGCAGATTAGCTAAAAATTCTATGATAAGCCGGTAAAAGCAGCTCTTTCTTTTTAAATCTGTTAACCCAAGTTCACCTCAAATTTTTATAAAATGGGTAAAAATCTTACAAAAACGCCCCTAAGTTCAATAAATTGATTGAATTTTTCAATGTAGTGACCAATGAATTATGCGCTTGCATA
>QNDG01000305.1 GCA_003645915.1 Candidatus Zhuqueibacterota bacterium
AGGAGCAAAAAATGCAGCAATCCTTGCGGCGGAGATTCTGGCTCTCTCAGATGAAAATATAAGAGCAAAACTTTTTGAATTCCGTGAAATGGGTTCAAAACTTTAAAAATAATTTTCGGGTTAGGTGGTAAATAAGGAAAAAGAATGGAAAAAATACTTGTTATTCTTCCGACTTACAATGAGAAGGATAATATTCGGAAAATTATTTCTGAAATATTAAAAGAAGGCAACAATGTTGAAGTTCTTGTGATAGACGATAATTCACCTGACGGAACCGGAGATATTGTAAGTGATATTATTAAGAATAATTCAAGAGTTCACCTTTTAACAAGGCCAGGGAAACTGGGTCTGGGCACTGCTTATGTTGAGGGCTTTAAATATGCTTTATCTCACGATTATGAACTGATTTTTGAGATGGATGCGGATTTTTCTCATGATCCTAAAGAGATCCCGAGATTTTTGGAAGAGATTAAAGACAGTGATGTTGTTGTGGGATCCAGATATATAAGCGGAGTAAATGTTGTAAACTGGCCCATGTCGCGGCTTCTTTTATCGTGGCTGGCAAATTTATATACACGAATTGTAACAGGTATGCCCCTTAAAGATGCAACCAGCGGGTTTAAATGCATAAAACGCAAGGTTCTTGAAGATATTAATCTGGAGCATATCCAGTCCGACGGATATAGTTTCCAGATTGAGATTCATTACAGAGTATGGAGAAAGGGGTTTAAGATAAAAGAGATACCAATAATCTTTATTGACCGCAGAATCGGTGTTTCAAAAATGAATACAGGTATCATTAATGAGGCTGCACTGCTTGTATGGAAGCTGCGATTTATGCGGATATTCGGTAAAATCTGACAGACCTTTATAAGTTTAAGCTCCCATGAAAGAATTATCAATCATAATAGTAAATTATAATGTACGTTATTATATTCAGCAGGCTCTTCACTCAATTTGCAGAGCTGTAAAAAATATTGATGCTGAAATTATTGTTGTGGACAACGGCTCTGGTGACGGCAGTTTACAATTGATTAAGAGAGAATTTCCCTCCGTAAAATTAATCCGGAATAAAGAAAATGCAGGATTTGCAAAAGCCAATAATCAGGCAATAAAAATTGCCAAAGGAAAAATTGTTGCACTTGTAAATCCTGACACACTGGTAAGAGAAGACACTTTTAATGTATGCTTGAATTATCTTAATTCACATGATGATGTAGGGGCAGTAGGATGTAAAATACTGAACCCTGACGGTAGTCTTCAGCTTGCATGCAGAAGAAGTTTCCCCTCTCCCTGGGTTGCGTTTACAAAAATTGCAGGATTAAACGCTCTTTTTCCAAAGAGCCGGCTGTTCGGCAGGTACAATCTTACTTATCTTGATCCTGATAAAGCAGCGGAAGTCGAGGCAATATCAGGCTCATTCATGGTTGTAAAAAAGGAAGCTATAGATCAGGCCGGGATGCTGGACGAAAGATTTTTTATGTACGGTGAGGATCTTGACTGGTGTTACAGAATTAACAGTGCAGGATGGAAAATTGTATATCTGCCTGATACGGAGATAATTCATTACAAAGGACAGTCTGCTCTTGAGGCGCCTTTTGACAATCTTCTTGTATTTAACAAAGCTATGCTGCTGTTTGTAAAAAAACACATGAAACCAGGATTGTCTTTACTGCCTCAATGGATTTTGATACTCGGCATATGGATAAGATCCGTTGTTTCCGTAACAGTAAAATTTATTTCCAGGCATTTTTCGGTTATTGTTGATTTTCTCCTTCTTTCAGTAAGCATGGTTATATCAATACTTATCAGATTTTCTCCTGCAGGCAGGGCAGGCGATTATTTTTCTGCATACAAATATATAATTCCTGTTTATTCCCTGTTATGGCTTTTATGTCTTGCAGGTACAAGTCTGTACCGGAGACGCAGTTATAACATATCGAGGACAATTGCAGGGGTTTTAACAGGATTAATTCTCAATACATCCCTGACTTTTTTCTTTCCCCAGTTTGCGTATTCAAGGCAGGTTGTTCTTGTTTCCGCATTATTAAATCTTTTCCTTCTTACAGGGTGGAGAGTTATTCTCCGTTTTTTACCAAATGTTGAAAGAGTGCCGTTTTTAAAAGATACAGTGCTTTCTTTTGTAAAAAAGAGAGTCGTTGTTGCAGGAACAGGTAAAAAAAGCAGGGAGATAATAACAAAAATAGAAAACCGTATAAAAAAGAATGTTAAGGTCGTGGGAATAATAGCAGTGACAGAAGATGATTTTAACATTCCGGATAAAGAAGAGTTCCCTGTTCTCGGTACAGTATATGAGATAAACAGACTGGTAAAAGTGCATAAAATAAATGAAATTATTATTCCGCCTGATGTGTTAAGCTACAAGCAAATTCTTTCAGTAGTTGCAGATACAAGAAATCTGAATGTTGATATAAAAATGGTTGCCAGAGAGATGGATGTGTTGATCGGCCGGTCTGTTGTTGAATCTATTGACGAGATATCATTTGTTGATATTGAATATAAAATTTATTTTTGGTATAACAGATTTTTAAAACGGATGTTTGATTTGATTCTATCTCTGTTGCTGCTGCCTTTTTCTCTTGCTGTGCATGTTTATACAACGTTGTCCCCTGATTACACAATAATCAAAACAGTTTTAAAAAGACCGGTAAAAGATGTATATTTAAAACAGTTGTCTTGCAATGGTAAAAAAAATAGTGTAATAGTTGAAACTCTTTTTTATATTTTATATGTATTTTCAGGCAAGATGAGTTTTGTTGGTATTGAACCTGATCCGGATGCAACAGTTCATACAGTGTGGTTTAAGCCGGGACTTACAACCCTGTACAGAGTAAGTGAAGATTTGTCCGGCTCTGCAGAGAGTAAACAGAGGTATAATTACTATTATTTAAGAAATTATTCTCTGTTAATGGATTTGGAAATATTAATTAAATCGATAATACCATAGTTTTTTAAAAAGGATTGGCAATGGTTGAGTTTACCCTTGAATTTGAAAAACCAATTGTAGAATTGGAAGAAAAAATCAATGAGATGAAGGCTCTTTCTGCAGGACAGAGCGGTGTTATATCCGAAGAAATTGCGCGTCTTGAATCAAAGCTGTACAAACTTATGGATGATACCTATTCCAGATTAAACAGATGGCAGAGAGTACAGCTTGCAAGGCATCCCATGAGACCCTATTCGCTTGATTATATAGAAAGAATATTTACGGATTTTATTGAGCTTCACGGAGACCGTCAATACAGGGACGATCCTGCGCTTGTAGCAGGGCTTGCAAAGCTTGACGGCAGATCTGTGATGGTTCTGGGGCAGCAGAAAGGAAGAACAACAAAGGAAAAGCTCTTCAGAAATTTCGGAATGATGCATCCGGAAGGTTACAGAAAGGCCTTAAGGCTTATGAAGATGGCGGATAAGTTTAAAAGACCGATTATTGTTTTTGTGGATACTCCGGGTGCTTATCCCGGAGTCGGAGCGGAAGAGCGGGGCCAGGGGGAGGCAATTGCAAGAAATCTGTTTGAAATGTCTGTTTTAAAGGTTCCCATAATAGTTGTAATTATTGCAGAAGGCGCTTCAGGCGGGGCTCTTGGTATAGGAGTGGGCGACAGAGTTTACATGCTGGAGAACAGCTGGTATTCCGTTATATCTCCTGAAGGATGCGCTGCAATTTTGTGGAGAGATG
>QNDG01000306.1 GCA_003645915.1 Candidatus Zhuqueibacterota bacterium
AAATTTATATAAAATTGACCCGTCATATGGAACATCGGAAAATTTTAAGCAATTTGTAAAAGATGCGCACAAAAGAGGTATCCGGATTATTCTGGATGTTACACCTAATCATGTCAGCCGTTCGCATCCCATAGCCCTGGATGTGCGTTCAAAGGGTATTTTCAGCAGGTATTATGATTTCTTTCAACACAAAATTATTCCTCATGATGATAATGGTTTGGGGCAGACAGTATCTCAGGACGGCATTGTTTATTATACGGGATTTTCAAGTGCACTCTTAAACTGGAACTGGTCAGATGATGAAGCACGAAAATATATGCTTGACGTTTATTCATATTGGCTGAGGGAATACGATATAGACGGTTTCAGATTTGATGTTTATTGGGGTCCCCACAGACGTTACGGAAGAGAAGATTTTGACGTTCCCTTGCGAGAAACTTTACGCAAAGTAAAAGCTGATATTTTACTTCTCGGAGAGACATCAGGTACTGGAACTGGTACTGAGGATCAATATGCTGACAGGGGAGGAGGAGTTGACGCTGCATACGACTGGGTACTAAGCGGTACAGTGTATCCATTTCCGTCAATATCTTCTCTGCACGGTTCTCTGTACAATAATGGATTCAGACCAGGCAGTAACTCATATTTTTTAAGATTTCTTGAAAATCATGATGAATTACGTGTGGCATACAGGTACAACAGTATTGAAAAAACTATACCTGTATCAACAGCCATGTTTTTATCAACAGGAATTCCAATGATCTGGCAGGGGCAGGAAGTGGGAATGGGTTATGAAATGACTGGATCTAAGGAGTATCTGGCAAGATCGATTGTGAACTGGGACAACCCGGTGAAAGAGAAACTTCTGACTCATTATCAGAAACTTGCTCAGATACGAAAATCTTTTCCTGCATTCAGACGCCAGCCCGAAGATACGAATAATGATTATAAAATAGACAGTTCAGATGAATGTGTAATACCTCGATTAAGTACTTCAGATTCCAAAGTTTATGCTTTTGCAAGGCCGTGGACAGACCAGAACGGAGTTGTTGTGATCAATATGAGTTCTTCTCAATCAGATTTTCTTATTAATCTCAATCTGGCAGACTGGGCGAAATTCTCAGAAGGGTTTTCTTCTGACAATAAATACTTTCTGAACGATTTATATAATAACTGTTACAGAAGGGAGTCGGGCATAAATCTGGATTCTCTGACACTCCATTTAGAGCCTTACGAAGTTGCAGTTTTTACAATATCAACTACAAGGGATTCACTGATTTTACCAGTAATAGAAACAGGAACAAATGAGAAACAAAATATAAATCTACCTGAGAAATTTACACTTATGCAGAATTTCCCAAATCCCTTTAACGGAGAGACTTTAATCAATTATAAAATTGTAAGAGATGGGGAGACGGAGGTGTCAATTTTCAATATCAAGGGTCAAAAAGTCAGAACAATTATTAATAAGAAACAAAGGCCCGGTTATTACTCAATAAAATGGAACGGAAGAGATGATAACGGTTTAAATGTCAGCAGCGGTATATACTTTTGTGTTCTCAGGTTCAACAGAGAGATTGCTGTAAAGAAATTAATATTAAGCAGATAATGAAAAAATATAAGATAATAGTTTTTATATTATTGATGTGGGCAGGTTGTCTTTACAGCCAGACCCTGAATGGTATCGGGGATTATCAGGATTATTATATACGCAGTAAGAGAATAATAATTAAATATGATTCTGTTTATGTGTCAATCGGATTTATTCAACAAAATATTATAAGATTTGATATATTTCCACAAAAAGAAGATTTTTCTGATACTTCAGTTGTTGTAAAAGATAAACTTTTACCGCTGGATAATATGGTTTTAAAGTATGCCCCTGATTCAATAAAAATTTCGTTTTCCGGAACCAGGTTATCTGTCAAAACAAAACCGTTTTTTATTAGGATATTTAACAGTAACAGCAATGTAATTCTTGAAGGAGATCCTTCCGGTATGGTAAGACTGGTGAGGGATTCTGTGAAAGTTGTTTTTTCATTAAAAGAGAAAGACCATTTTTACGGTTTCGGAGAAAAGTGTCTGCCTTTTGATCGTAAGGGATACAAGTTCAGTATGTACAATACTCAAGTCTACGGCTACAGAAAAGAGACCTCAGTAATGAGTATAAACATTCCGTTTTTTATTAATCCTGCAGGATACGGAATATATTTTGATTCCTATTCTCCTTCATTCTTTGATCTTGGTGCATCTGATAAAGAATTCTTTTCATTCAGTAATCAGGACAGCAAATTATCATTTTATGTAATTATTGAGGATGACGTTAAGAAGATCCTTTCTGATTATACTCAGCTTACAGGAACACAGCCCATGCCTCCCATGTGGGCAATGGGGTATCTTCAGTCAAAATACGGGTATAAAAACGAAAAAGAAGTTAGAATCACAGTAAATACATTCAGAAAAAAAGGTATACCCTTAAGTGCAATAATCCTTGATCTCTACTGGTTTGGCGGAATTAAAAATATGGGAAATCTTTTATGGAACAGAGATGCCTGGCCTGAACCGGATTCAATGGTAAAGGATCTTCTCTCTGCAGGGATCAGGACTGTGCTGATAGAAGAACCTTACATAAATATTCATTCAAAGAATTTTAAAGAGGCAGATTCATCATCGTATCTTGGGTTTGATGAGTCCGGCCGCACATTAATTGATTCAATGTGGGCGGGATCCTGCGCAATTCTTGATATGACAAATCCAAAGGCATCAAAATGGTGGTGGCAGAAGCATATCCCAATTATACAAACCGGAGTAGCAGGCTGGTGGACAGATCTGGGAGAGCCCGAACTAAATCCTCCTGCAATGAATTATTTAGCAGGACCCTGGTTTAAGGTTAACAATATTTACAACTTTTTTTGGAGCAGAAACCTTTTTAACGGTTACAGATCAGATTTCCCTGACAAACGTGTTTTTATTCTAACTCGCTCGGGATTTGCAGGAATGCAGAGATGGAGCACTTTCCCATGGTCAGGAGACGTGGACAGGAGTTTCCCCGGTCTTGCGTGCCAGATTCCCATTATGCTTGGTATGGGTATATCAGGTGCAGGGTTTATGCATTCGGATATCGGAGGATATGTGGGAGATCCGGATCCTGAACTTTATTCAAGATGGATAGCTTTTGGTGCATTCTCACCGATTATGCGTGCACACGGCGTTGAAAAAGGAGTTGAGCCGTGGTTCTTCGGAGAAGAGACAGAAAGGATTGCAAGAAGATACATAGAACTCAGATACAGGCTTATGCCCTACAATTACACCCTTGCATACATTAATCATACTAAAGGATGGCCTCTTGCAAGGCCTCTGGTTTTCAATTATCCTGATGACAGAAATGTCCTGAATATGAATGATGAATATTTATGGGGTGATGATTTTCTTATAGCTCCTGTTCTTCAGGAAAAGACAGATTTTCGAGATGTATATCTTCCTGAAGGTGAGTGGATAGATTATTGGGATGGTAAAATTTATTCGGGTAGTTGTACAATAAAAACCAGTACTCCACTAAATAAAATTCCGGTCTTCATAAGAAACGGGGCAATCATTCCACAGATCACGCGTTATTCTTTTCACAGGGGAGTTAATTTTGATACACTGCTTGTAGATTTTTATCCAAAAGGTTGTTCAGAATTCAGATTGTATGAAGA
>QNDG01000307.1 GCA_003645915.1 Candidatus Zhuqueibacterota bacterium
AAGAACCGTGAAAGGAGGTGAGTGCGAGTTGAAAGAATTTAAATCAATTTTGAATTTTTCCTTAACAAAGGAGGTTGGTATGAAAAAACTGATGAGAATCTTGGTTGTTGTTGTTTTTGTAGCTGGGTTGACCGGAGTTGCAATGGCAGCTGATAATGACAGCCATGATGTTACAATTACTATTGCGGAGCTGAACCATATTATTGTAACAGGCGGAAATGTAAGTTTAACAATTAGCACTGTTGACGGCAGTATGAATCCTCAGGATGATACTGATAATTCCACAGGCTTACTATGGATTACAAACTCAGGGACTGCTAAACGCATTACAGCCCAGCTTGATGCTGATTATGCATCTGGTATTACTCTTACTGTTGCAGCCAGTGACGGAGGTACAAACGGTACTTCTGCAGGTACAGTTACACTAAACAGTACTTCTGCTCAGAATGTAATTACCGGATCACAAAGTGAGATCGGTTCCAGTACGCTTACTTATACAGCAAGTGCTACTGCAGCTGCTGCACCTAATTCAGGAGAAACTCATACGGTTACCTATACTATTACCGATTAATGAGTATGTTTAAGGTCAGAGCGGAGAATTGATTATCCGCTCTGACCGAAGTATTAAAGAGGGTTTTGTGAGATTTTATTGGTTAAAAATTTCTATTCTGATTTTTGTGATATTTAACTCTGTTCAGCTGTGTGCGCAGGATATTTCTATCGGCGGCTCATGGGAATTGACAATTGACGAATCTGACATGCAGTCTGGTATGATAAGCGATTTAAACAGTACATACGAAAGCCCGGCTGATCAGGTTTATGCAACAATAACTCATCCTGATTACGGATGGTTCGGTACATGGTACTGGAGAGTGGATGTGTCGAGAGATAATTCACAATGGCATAATTTGCTTCATCTGGATGTAAGAAGGTCATCCGGCGGATTCGGATTCGGAAGTATAAGCGGAGGGACTTCTTATCAGGAAATATCAACAGCCACACAGTCATTTTTTACAGGTGTCAGAAACAGGCTGTGGATAGGATTTCAGTACAGATTAAGAGGCGTGTCTGTTTCAGTTCCGGCAGGAACCTATGTGGCTACTGTAACATACACAGTGGTTGAGCTTTAAAATTTAGCGGAGAGTAAGATGTTTAAAAAATTATATTCTCTTGTTTTTATTATGTTTTTTATGATTTTTTCTTCAGCTTTTGCAGGTATTGAGGGAATTTTTGTTGAAGGCGGTTTGACTCATGAATTCACAATTGAGCCAGGGAAGACATATAATGGCAAAATAGTGATAAGAAACGAGGGGAATAAGCAGAAGGGCATAAGAGTTTATAAAACCGATTACCTTATGTATGCAGACGGTAAAAATATTTATGGTGAACCAGGTACTGCGCCGCGATCCTGTGCAAACTGGATAACATATACACCAAGCAGAACAATGATTAAGCCTAATTCCGAAACTGAAATAATGTACACTATCAATGTCCCTGATTCTGCAAATCTTACAGGTACTTACTGGTGCATTTTTATGATTGAGCCTATTCCCGATAACCTGCTGGAACCGGAACTGCCTGAAAAAAAGATTGGAGTCAGAGTAAAGTGGCGTTATGGAGTGCAGGTAGTGTTAAATGTAGGCGATACAGGCACAAGAAATTTAAAGTTTATCGGTACGGAATTGATAAAGGATAAAGATAAAAAGATACTGCAGGTTGATATAGAGAATACAGGGGAACAGTGGCTAAAACCTGTTGTATGGGTTGAGCTTTACAAAGAAGACGGAACTCTTCAGGGTAAATATTCTTCAATTGTAATGAGATGCTATCCGGGTACGTCGATAAGACATAAATTCAACCTTACGGATGTGCCTGATGGAACATATAAGGCTTTGATTATTGCTGATTGCGGTGAAGATGATCTTTTCGGAGTTAATTATACATTAGAGGTTGGCAAATAAAAATGAAATTTATGTTCCGGTACATATTTTTGGTGTTCATGCAGCCGCTTCTTATTCTGGGAAGTAATGAGATTACAGTACGTCCGGGTGAAAGTGATCACTTTAATGTTGAACCGGGACAAAATGTAACATTGGTTTTTTATGTGTCAAACAATGCTGACACTACTTATAATTTGCTTGGCACTGTTATTCTGCCTGATAACTGGAAATTAATAACAAAAGAGTTTCCATTTGATTTGCAAAAAAAACAGCGGGATATAAGACTTGTGAGTGTCTATGTACCTAAAAACACTGAAACAGGTATCTATAAAGTTTTATACAGAGTAAACAGCAGAGATTATCCTGAAATATCTGATCAGTATTCTGTTTCCGTGCGTGTTAAGTCTGTAAGAATTCTTGATATTCAGTCACTTTATACTCCTGATTATGTGATTGCAGGTAATTCTTACAGTTTAAAGTATCTTATTACAAATAAAAGTAATGTAGATGCAGGAATTAATATTTTTGCCCGTATCAGGGAAAAGTATCCTGTTATAACAGAGCCTTCTTCTATATTTCTGAAACGAGGTGAATCCGGAACTGTTTCTGTAAAGATTAAAACAGATAGTACGATACAGGCCAGTTTTACACAGCGGATATTTTTTACTGCGGGTTTTGAATACTCTCCTGATGTAAAAACAACAGTTTCGCAAAACGTACAGATTGTTCCGCAGGGAACCAGAAAAAATACAGGTTACCATTTGTTCCCTGTAAAGGCTGGATTTTCTCATGGAATGCAGAGAAATAATCAGGACAGATCCGGATCGCAGTTGTTTATTCAGGGAGAAGGAATAATCAAAGACGGTACGGATCAATATCTGAAATTCAGATTGAAGGGGCCTGATTCATACAAAAAAACGGTATTTTTTGAGCATGACGAGTATTTTGTTGATTACAGCACAAGTAAATTTATGGTACATCTCGGAGATAAGGGGTTCAGACTTACACCGTTACTTGAAAATTTCAGGTACGGGCGTGGTTTTGAGGGTATGATTAAACAAGAAAAATATATATTTGGCGGGTATGTTTTTAAAACAAGATGGCTCAGACCAGGAGAGGTTCAGAAAGCTGTTTATGCAACTTACAAATCCAGCAATAATTCTTCTATAGGAATTAACTTTCTGAATAAAGAAGGAAGACCAAGACATGGGTCAATATTCAGTATTCACAGCAGATTTGACAGAATTAAAAATTCAAATGTTGAAGCAGAGATAGCTCTGTCTTCAGGCAAAAAAGCGTATAAAGTTAATTTTTCAGGCAGACAACCATCGGTTTTCTATACATTTAATTTAATATATGCAGATAAAGGTTTCCCGGGGTATTATACAGATACCAGATTTTTTACTACAGCTTTTGTTTACGATCTTTCAAATTCAGTTCAGATTAGTGCAAACTACAGACAGGAACATCAGAACTTTGAAATAGATACAACTTCATATTCAGCGCCGTTTTCAAAATACGGGAAAGTAGGGATTGCATATCGCTCAAATAAAAATATCAAATTATTCGGGGATTTTGTATACAGAAGCAGAAAAGACAGAATGCAGACTCCTCTTTTTAATTATGATGAATGGAGCGGTAAAGTGGGAGGCTGGTACAATTACGGTTCATTAAGTATGTCAGGCTCTGTTGAGAGCGGGAAAACAACAAATAAACTTGTTGATTCATGCAGTGTAATGTACAGATTTA
>QNDG01000308.1 GCA_003645915.1 Candidatus Zhuqueibacterota bacterium
ATTCCCAATCCTGTGAATACGCTTTTTGCCGATTTGCCTCCCTCTCCTGTAGCTGCGATCAGCACTTCCGCAGCAGCAGTGCCTTCAGGATACGGAAGATTATTATGTTCCTTAACAATTAAGAACTTGCGCAGGGGAATCATAAGAAGAATTCCAAGCACACCTCCGGTCATGGCAAGCATTGTAAGCTGAAACAAAGAAGGCTGGTACCCCCAGATAAATAAAGCAGGTATTGTGAAAATAATACCTGAGGCAAGCGAGGATGTTGACGAACCTGCTGTCTGGCTTATATTGCATTCCAGAATAGTTGATTTTCCGAATACCGGAGTCAGCATCTTCAGAATTGCAACTGAAACAACTGCAAGGGGAATTGCTGTGCTTATGGTCAGTCCTACTCTGAGACCAAGATAAGCATTAGCGCTCCCAAGAACAATTCCCAGAATTACGCCAAGAAGAACAGATTTCAGATTAAAATCCTTCATCTTAACATCTGCAGGAACATAGGGTTTGAATTCACCCATTTACACCTCCGTTTTTAAGTTAAAAGTTAAAGAAAACTCTTCTATATTTTGCTATTTTTTTTTATATTATGCAAAACCTGTTTTATACTGATTCATTATAAGTTACTGCCGAACCCGGAATGTTCGGAACAGTCTGAAATCTAATTAACCTGTACTGATCTGGCACTGTTCAGCAAGATTGAGGTTCACATGCACCGGAAATTCGTAATTCTCTTTATAGAATTTTTTACACTGCTCTCTTTTTTATTATTCCGGAATTCATTTTCAACAGAAATCGTCAAGTCTCCTGACAATAAACTGACTTTGATCCTTACAATTCAGGACAAGCCTGAACTGTTTCCGCAGGAAGAATGTCTTTATTTTACTGTTATTTACAATGATACGGAAATTATTTCAGAATCTCCCCTCTCCCTGGATATTAACAACAATAAACCTCTTAAAACTGACTTGAGACTGTTCAGCACAGAGATTAACAAAGTTGTTGATTTTATCCCGACTTTTAACTTAGAAAATGACAGCATTCCTGTGAAATATAATAAAATTACTCTCCATCTCCAAGAAAAACGTCCGCCGTTCAGATTTTTTGCAATTGAGTTTATATTGCATAATCATGGCATTGCATACAGATATATCTTACCTGCAGGCAACGGAATTTCCGGAAATTCAATTAAACAGGAAAAAACAATCTACTGTTTCCCTGAAGATTACTCGCTTATTTTTCCTGATACTGACAAATCCGGGACACAAATCATTAATCATATTTTAATATCGGATACATCCGGCATTAAAAATCATAAATTGCCTGTTCTTCTTAAGACAAAAAACAATATTTTTATTAAGATTTTTGAACCGTGGCACAATAATTCAGATTCCGTACGGCTCAATCCCTGTAAATTAGTCCGTAATTCAGTGATGATTCCCCGCATTTCCGTAAAAACAGAAAATACTGACGGACCCGGCTCTCGTTACACAAACTGGCGCTGCTTTCTGATAGGTGAAAATCCGGGAATATTTACATACACAAATCTACCCTTTATTTTATCCGGAAATCCCGAAAAAGAAAACACTGCATGGATTAATAAAGGGCTGTATATAGATACTGAGGAAAATATTAGTACTGACTCTCTTGTCAGTCTGATAAAATACTGCTCAGCAAACAATGTGGATTTTATTTTTCTGACAGAAGAAACTTTTAACTCAATTCCGGATAAGCTCTCTTTTAATAAACTGCTCCGCAAAAACAGAGTCTCGTTTTTTCTGAGGGTTAATGAACATGAACTTTTAAACAATCTTAAAACAAAAATAAAAATTTTTGCAGACAGCGGAGCTGCAGGCATATTTGTATCTGTTGATGCCGGGAAAAATCTTAACGGGGGTTTGGTAAAAAGAATATTATCCGAATGCTTAACAAACAGACTTTTAACAGGTTTTCAGGCAGGAAATGAATTTACAGGCCTCTCAGCGGATTATCCGAATTTTATTATTCATACACCTGATCCGGAATTTGCAATTAAATCAAAAAAAGATCTTCTCTGTTTCCACACTCTGCTTCCCTTTTTCAATATGACAGGAACACCTACAGACCTGTGCGGGGTATCAGAAAAAGAATTAACCGGCAAAGATTCAACTGCCTCTGTTTACAACCTTGCACTGAACATATTATCCACCTCCGGATTACGAAAATTTAACAGTACAATATCAACAACACCTGATACAAACATAACCAATTTATACTACAATATACCATTTGCCTATGATCAGACAAAATTTATTAATGGTATTCCAGGGCAGTATATGATTGTTGCAAGAAAAAAAGCTTCTGTGTGGTATATTGCGGCAATTTCAAATACCAAATCCGGTACAATTGAACTGCCGGTTTCTGTTTTTGATAATAGTGTAAAAAAATTCCAGGTTAAGGTTTTATTTGACACTCCGTCAGGCCGGGGTATCAGCAGCAGTCCGGTACTTGTTCGGAACAATTCTGTTTTGACTACTGAAAAACTGGCCGTAATACTAAATCCGGGTAAAGGTTATGTTGCAGTCTTACAACCTGCAGATCAGTAAAATGTTCTTCACGATGTTTTAAACCGGAAAATAATTTTCTTTTAAAATTATCAATTGTAAAAAATATTTGCGTAATTGACGATAAAATGATAAGTTAAAGAATAATTAAATTACAGATTCTTTTGAAGGTAAAAAACAGCACTGGTATTTTTTAAGGAATGATTTTTTGAAGCAGGAAAAAATCCGGAAATTTACTGATACGATACTGGACAGTATTACGGACGGAGTATTTACCGTTGACAAAGAGTGGCGTATAACATCATTTAACAAAGCTGCAGAACAGATTACAGGCATATCTAAGAATGAAGCAATAGGTAAACAGTGCAGTGACGTATTCAGGGCAAGTGTATGTGAATCGGACTGTGTTTTAAGAAATACAATGAACACAGGTAAACCAGTTTTGTGCAGAACAATCTATATTGTAAATGCAGAGGGAGAAAAAATCAGTGTAAGCGTGTCCACTGCACTGCTTAAAGATAACAGCGGTAAAATAATCGGAGGAGTTGAAACCTTCCGGGATCTGCGTGCTGTGGAAACTCTGCGCAAGGAACTAAACGGTATATATACTTTTTCCGATATAATCAGTAAAAACAGTGAAATGCATAAACTGTTTCACATTCTGCCTCAGATAGCACAAAGCAGCAGCACAGTACTCATTCAGGGCGAAAGCGGAACAGGAAAAGAGATGTTTGCCAAGGTAATACATCAGCTTTCTCCGAGAAAAAATAAAAAAATGGTGGCTGTCAACTGCAGCGCGCTTCCTGACACGCTTCTTGAATCGGAACTTTTCGGATATAAAGCCGGAGCATTTACAGACGCAAAAAAGGATAAAAAAGGTCTTTTTGCCCTTGCTGAAGGAGGGACTCTCTTTCTCGATGAGATAGGAGACATATCTCCGGCTTTGCAGGCAAAGCTTTTAAGAGTTCTTCAGGAAAAAGAGTACCTGCCTCTTGGTGCAGATTCTGCAGTAAAAGCAGATGTAAGAATAATTGCAGCCTCAAACAAGGATATTGGCACTCTTGTAAAAAACGGGGCTTTTCGGCAGGATCTGTTTTACAGGATCAATGTTATTAAGCTCAATATCCCGCCG
>QNDG01000309.1 GCA_003645915.1 Candidatus Zhuqueibacterota bacterium
ACATTCCGGACAGAGAAGAAAACGGACATAAAGATTTTTCCCGGATTATTGAGATGGCAAAAAAATGCCAGCCTCCTGTGGAAATAGAAAAAGGTGAAATTGTCGGCGGATTTGCCCATCATCAGGTAATTGCTCTCGCTGATAAGATTGTTGACGCTGTTAAAACAGGTGCAATTAAACGGTTTGTTGTAATGGCAGGATGCGACGGACGCCACAAATCAAGAAACTATTTTACAGAAGTTGCAGAAACTCTTCCAAAAGACGCTGTAATACTTACAGCAGGATGCGCAAAATTCAGGTACAACAAATTAAATCTCGGAGAAATAGGCGGAATTCCAAGAGTTCTCGATGCAGGTCAGTGTAACGACTCCTATTCTCTCGCGGTTATTGCACTTAAGCTGAAAGAAGTTTTTGGTATGGAAAATGTAAATGATCTGCCTATATCCTTTGATATTGCATGGTACGAACAGAAAGCGGTTGCAGTTCTGCTTGCCCTGCTCTATCTCGGATTTAAGGGCATCAGGCTCGGGCCTACACTTCCGGCATTTCTTTCTCCTGCTGTTATTAATGTGCTTGTGGAAAAATTTGATATTAAGCCTGTAGGAGATGTTGCTTCTGATGTTAAGGCAATAATGGCAGGCAGATAGAACCCTCAAAGGTTGAACCCTTTGGCAAAACAGTGTGGCCGGCAGACTTGCCGGCTGCACTGCTGAAAATTAATCACAGAATAATCTTTATGCAGCAGAAACCGGAACCTCCTTGACAACACACAATGAAATGTGTATATTTATGTGTGACAACAATTAAAAAGGAGAAGTTACTATGGCTACAAATCTGGCAATTGACGACTCTCTTATTGAAACAGCTAAAAAGATTGGTAAACACAAAACAAAGAAAGAAGCTGTTACAGAGGCTTTAAAAGAATATATCCAAAGGCACCAACAATCTGATATTGTAAACTTATTCGGTAAAATTGAGTTTGATAAAGAATACGATTATAAAAAACAGAGAAATGTAAAATGAAAGTTCTTGTTGATACCTGTATCTGGTCTCTTGCATTACGAAGAGATAAAAACAACAATGACCCGTTAGTTTTAAAATTAATAGAATTAATAAATGATGTAAGGGTTCAGATGATTGGCCCTATACGGCAGGAAATACTTTCCGACGTAAAATCAAAAGAGCAATTTGAAACACTTAAGGCATACCTTTCACCTTTTCCGGATCTTCCTCTGCAAAAAGAGGATTATGAACTTGCAGCCGAATATTTTAATATTAACAGACAAAAAGGCATCCAGGGCTCAAATACGGATTTCTTAATCTGCGCAGTCTCATCAAGATATCAACTACCAATATTTACAATTGATAAAGACTTTACCTTGTTCCGAAAAAATATACCTGTTATCCTGTTATGATATGTCACAGATTATGATATGTCACAGACTATCTGTCTTGCATTTCAGGAAAACAACCAGCAGGCATATTTCTCAACACCTGTAATAAAGTTGGTTTTAAAGGGAGAAAAATCATGCATAAAGATCCTGTATGTCAAATGACAGTAAAAAATACAGGCTCTGCACCCTCTTCCGATTATAAAGGTAAAAAATATTACTTCTGCTCTGAGTCATGCAAAGATAAATTTTCAATCAATCCTGAAAAATTTATTAAAACAGAGCCTAAAGCTGATAAAAAAGACATAAAACCAGAAAATAATGACAAAACTGTTGAGATCAATTTTAAAATACAAGGCATGCACTGTGCCGGATGTGTGGGCACAGTGGAGAAAAACATCAAAAAATTAGACGGTATTATTGATGTATCAGTCAGCCTTATGACAGAATCTGCCCGCCTCATTTTTGACAAATCAAAAACAGGAATTAATGACATAAAAAGCGCTGTTGAGAAAGCAGGCTACAAAGCAGTAATAGAAGACAGAGAAAAAACAGAGGAGATATTCTCTGTTGAGGGCATGCATTGTGCAGGCTGCGCATCAACAATTGAAAAAACACTTTTGTCTGAACCCGGTATTTTTGACGTTGTAGTAAACCTTACCACTGAGACAGCAAAAATTGTTTATAATCCGAAACAAACAGGATTTGATAAATTCTCAGAATCAGTAGCACAAAAAGGATATAAACTTATCTCAAAAGGAGACAGCAGTACCCGGACTCAGGAAGACCTGGACGAAAAGAAGATTAAAAATGCAGGGAGAAAGATGCTTCTTGCCTGGGCCTTTACTGCGCCTGTAATTCTACTCATGATTCCGGAGATGATTTTCGGAAAACAACCTTTTGGTTCTGCATTCTCAACCATAACCACATTTGTACTTACAGCCCTTGTATTTTTCATCCCCGGAAAAGAAACTTTCCGGAGTGCATGGAAATCTGCAATTAATCTTTCTCCAAATATGGATGTACTTATTGCAATGGGTACATTATCATCCTTTTCTACAGGAATTGCAGCCATCCTGCACCTTGCCGGAGCTGCCCCGGAATTTCAGAACTTTACAGGTGTTGGTGCAATGATTATGGCATTTCACCTGACAGGCCGGTACATAGAAACAAAATCAAAAGGTCGGGCATCTCAGGCCATTAAAAGACTGCTGACCCTTGAAGCAAAAGACGCGAGAATTGAAAAAGAGGGTAAAGAGATAACAATTCCCGTATCCCTCTTGCAAAAAGGCGATGTAATGATTGTCAAGCCTGGTGAGAAGATACCAACTGACGGTATTGTAATTCAAGGTACAGGTTCAGTAGATGAATCCCTGGCAACCGGCGAATCCATGCCTGTAGAGAAAAATCCGGGAGACCATGTTATAGGAGCTACAATTAATATCGACTCTCTTCTGAAAGTCAAAGCCGATAAATTAGGAAGCGAAACCTTTCTCAGCCAGATTATTCGTATGGTTGAGCAGGCCCAGACCTCAAAAGTACCTATTCAGGCTGTTGCAGACAGAATAACAGCTGTGTTTGTACCTGTTATCCTGCTTATTGCAGTAATGACCCTTGTGTTATGGCTCCTCCTCCCTGGATTTTTCCATGAAATTATAACCAAAGGTTCTCTTATTCTCCCGTGGGTAAATCCTGATATGCCTCCTTCTGCTCTTGCCCTTTTTTCTTTTATTGCAGTACTTGTAATTGCATGCCCCTGCGCACTTGGTCTGGCAACACCAACAGCACTGATGGTTGGATCAGGAAAAGGAGCGGAAAACGGAATCCTTATACGCAAAGGATCTGCAATTCAGAGGATGAAAGATGTAACAACAATTGTTCTTGATAAGACAGGAACAATAACAACAGGCAAACCCGGAGTTACAGATATCTTTCCTGTAAGCAATTTTAAAAAGGAGGATATGCTTAAAACAGCAGCCACAGCTGAGACAGGATCCGAGCATCCGGTTGCTCAGGCAATTGTGGAGTTTTGCAGAAAACAAGGACTTAAAATCGGAACAATCAAAAACTTTAAAGCTGTCACGGGAAAGGGAATAAAAGGAGTAATTGATAAAAAGACTGTTCTTGTGGGGACAGAAGATTTTATCAGATCCGAAGAGATTCCTCTTTCTGAACCATTGCTTAAGAAAAAGGCAGAACTCGAATTACAGGCAAAAAGTGTTGTTATTGTTACAAAAGACAAACAGGTAATGGGACTGATTGCAGTTGCAGACACTAT
>QNDG01000310.1 GCA_003645915.1 Candidatus Zhuqueibacterota bacterium
CCATTGTATCCACAGCGGAACTTACACTTAAAGAAAACGTTGCACCTGCAGTCTGAGGACTTGAAGCGCTTATAACAAAATCATCTATAAAGCCGGGGCCAACAACAATAGGACTGGTTACTCTTTCAACCCCGTCCACACTTGTACTAAGAACTGTTGGTACAGAATTGACAAGAATCTGATCCGAGGAGCCGCTGTTTGTTGTTACATTAATACTATTCAGAACAGGAGAATGGCCGTCCGGAGAATCTCCACCTCCTGAAAAAACTGCTACCGTTATACTTTTTGATCCTGTCCATGAATTCCCGTATTGGTCAAGTATATTACTGACCTGTAAAGGAAAGGCCACACCAGCTGTCTGGTTTATTCCTGTAGGAACACTAAGATCATAGGATGCAATATCAGGGTGCGAGGTCACAGTTATTGCACTGCTTGTACCTGTTGCAGATGAAACACTCTGGTCTGTAACAGTAAGAGTTTGAGAAGGCCCGTTATAAAGAATAAAACCTGATCCGGCAAAATCCTTTACTCCTGAAGACCACCCTGTACCGTCATCAACAGGAACCTGGGCAGGATACGGATCAGAATCCGTTGAGCTCCATACAACATTACCTGAATAATCTGACTTTACATTGCCGTACTGATCATACGCTGTTACTGTCACACTTGAAGGGAATGTACTGCCTGCAGTTACTGACCCCGGCTCATTGGAAATTATAAATCTTCCTATAGTACCCGGCAATACTGTAATTGTACCTGTCTGCTGTTCCAGATGTCCCACGCTCAACTCTATAACTGTAGGTTGTGCATTATAGAGTGTTTGATCTGCCTGGCCATCTCCATTATGCACGCTAATTGTATTTAACTCAGGAGAGTAACCATCCGGTGAATCACCACCGCCTGATGCAACATATACCCATCCGTTTCCCGACCAGTGATTGCCGTATCTGTCCGCAGCATCCTGTACCTGGATACTAAAAGCTGTTCCTGCTGTCTGAGTTGTGTTACAAACAATTGTAAAAGACGTAACCTGATCTTCAAATAAAATCTCAAAAGAACCCGATCCTGTTTCAATAATTGTGTTTGTAACGATTCTTGTATCCATATTTAAATTATAAACCACTGCGCTTGTAGCATTTGTGATTGGGTCCAGCTGAATGGACAACTGACCCGGCGCGGTATTTGTACCGTCACCATTTCTCTGTATTATTAAATCCGTACCTGTATTACTTTCAGTAAAAGTTCCGTCTATATCACTGGAAACAACCCTGGCTGAGCTTACATCAAAACCTGAAGGAAAGGAAAAAACAATTCTTCCGTCTGCAGGAAGCGTTGAACTTGTAGTAAATGTTATTGTGTAAGAAGTTGTTGCTCCTGCCTGTTGGTCCGCAATTGATATGTTAATATTTGTTATCTGTGCATAAATATTAACAGATAAAATCAAAAACAACAAAGCAGTTATAATCAAATTTTTCAGCTTAAAAATCACATTAAATGTAAAAGTCATAACCAACCCTTTTATGTTTGCCGGAATGTAGCTTTATGAGAATTTGCAAATAATATACCATAAGGAGGATATTTAATTTGTAAACACTGTAACATCAATAATTATAATAAGATAAGAGAATAAAGACAAAAGAATATAAATTTGAGAAAAAGAGCGCCATTATTTATTTGGTCAAATATCGGCCACTATTTCAGCATTGCTCTTAAAAGCAACATTAATCCTTTACCGTCGTTTTGCGCCAATTTCAGGTTTTTGCTGCTTTCTTCGTACCCGGGATTCAGGTCCTCTGCTTTTTTAAAATGATGCAGCGCTTTATTAAACAAATTTCTGCACTCAATTAAATAAGCAATGCCAAGTTTGTTGTGAAGATCCGGAAAATCGGGATGCTTTTCTGTTAATGATCTTAACTTTTTAACATAATCATGAACAGATTTTAAATTTCTCCCTTTTTCTCCGTAAAGCAGATTAAGATAAAAAACACCATCAAAACTAAGATCAATAACAGGAGGTATATTTTTAATAATTTCATCCATTAAAACTGAAGCTTCTTTCCATTTATTGGAATGAAAAAGCCTCATCACCTTTTCGGAGCCGGCTGACCTGTATCTCTCTGAAATTGCAATAGCTCTGGAAAGATTTTCTCTTGCCATAATACTGCACTCTTCAATATCCTTCACTCCCTGAACAATCTCGTTACTTAAAACTGCTTCCGTAAAAACTCTTGAGATATAAAAAAGCGCATCTGCATATGAAGAGTTAATTTCAACAGCTTTACGGAACGCACTGGCAGCTTCCTGCAGTTTGTTCTGCTCAAAACATACAACACCAAGGTTCATCCACAAATCAGGGTATTCGGGAAAAGCTTTAATTCCGTTCTTAAGAACTATTTCTGCTTCTTCTTTCCCTCCCTTTTTACTATAGGCCTTTGCAAGGTACTTGTAAACCTCGCCGCTTTTTAAATTATACTTTATTGCAAGTTCAAGTTCACTTATTGCTTCATCAAGAAGATTCCACTTTAAAAACTGCGCCCCCAGCTCGCAAAGGCTTCTTGCATGTTTTATAGTTTTTATTTTAAGAGAAATATCATAAAGCAGTTCTATTTCACCAATACAATTCAGGTGCAACGATTCAACGTACTCTGGTATTTCTGACTTTTTCAGTCTCTCAATAAGCGGAAATTCTTTTTTAACAAGCAGTCTGCCGCTGTCAAAAAGCTCAGAAATTATTATTCTGTCATCCTCATTCAGACTTGTCTGAAGATATAGTTTTCTTGACCTTGCTTCAATATTATCACTAAAATTTATGCCTGACATAATAAATATCCGGGATGAAAATTAAAACAGGGCTGTCCAAAAAGATATTGTTTTAAAAAGCAAACATTCAACTATACATACTTTTTGGGCGGCCCCGTTAATAAGGTTATTTATAAACTAATCCGCAAGAAGACAGCATATTGCAGCTACATTTACAATATCATCAATGCTGCATCCCCGAGAAAGATCATTTGCCGGCTTTGCAAGACCCTGAATAACAGGTCCCACTGCCTCAGCACCTGCAAGCCTCTGAACAAGTTTGTAACCGATATTCCCGGCATTAAGATCAGGAAACACCAAAACATTTGCCTTTCCTGCAACCTTGCTTTCCGGAGCTTTTCGTTTTCCTATAGCCTCAATAATTGCTGCATCTGCCTGCATCTCTCCGTCAACAAGTATATCCGGAGCTTTTTCTCTTACAAGTTCTGTTGCCTCTTTTACCTTATCAACCATAGGATGATTTGCACTGCCGTAAGTTGAAAACGAAAGCATTGCAACAACCGGGTCAACGCCTGTAAGACTTTTATGGGTTTTTGCGCTTGCAATTGCAATACTTGCAAGCTGTTCCGGATCTGGATCCGGAATAACAGCACAATCCGCAAAACTGATAATTTGATCCCTTCCCGGCACAATCATAAGAAAACTGCTTGATACTGCTGTTACATTTTCTGCAAGCCCTACACATCTTATTGCAGCTCTCATAACATCGCCTGTACTGTTAACAGCTCCTGCAAGGCTTGCATCTGCCTCACCCATTCGTAGCATCATTGCACCAAAATAGAGAGGATCCTTAACAGTATCGTATGCTTCTTGTTCTGATACGCCTTTATGTTTTCTTATTTTATAA
>QNDG01000311.1 GCA_003645915.1 Candidatus Zhuqueibacterota bacterium
AATAATGTTCTTTTCTTCCTCTGCCTCAGGATAAATTTTTTCCGCAAAAAAGAACTCCGCATTGTCTGCCATATCAGACAGAGTTTCGCTTCTTTCCTGCAGGGCTTTTACTATTTCTTTTATATGTTCCGGATTTTTTACATTGTACCCCTTTTTAATAAAAAACGGAAGAGCTCTTTCCGAGAGATCTTCCGGGGAAAGATTTCTTATGTGAACACCGTTCATCCATTTTAATTTTTCATTGTCAAAAACCGCAGCAGAGTGAGATATCCTTTTAATATCAAAACTATTTATCAATTCCGGCATTAAGAGAATTTCCTCACCGCTGTCCGGCGACCAGGCAAGAAGAGATAAAAAATTAACCAAAGCTTCCGGCAGAAATCCCCGATCTCTGTACTGTGCAACTGATGTCGCACCGTGCCGTTTTGACAATCTTGAGCCGTCTGCGCCCAGTATCATGGGAGTATGTATGAACTTCGGTATGCTCCACCCAAAGGCTTTGTACAATAATACCTGTCGCGGAGTATTTGACACATGATCATCACCCCGGATTACATGCGTAATCTCCATAAGGTGGTCATCAACTGCACAACTGAAATTATACATTGGCATTCCGTTTGCCCGGACTATTACAAAATCTCCGATCTGATTGTTCGGAAATGTTATTTCTCCTTTAATCTCGTCAAAAAATGAAACCCTTTCATCTTCAACCTTAAAACGTATAACAGGTTTTCTTCCCTCTTTTAAAAAGGCATTTTTCTGATCTTCGGTCAGGTTCCTGCATCTGCCGTCATATGCTGCGGGCTCACCGCGCTTTATTCTCTCCTCTCTTCGCTGTTCAAGCTCCTCTGCAGTACAGAAACAGTGGTAAGCTTTCCCCTCTTTTAAAAGTCTTTCAGCATATTCTCTGTAGATTTCAAGACGTTCTGACTGTCTGTAGGGCCCGTATTCTCCCTGTTTATCCGGCCCTTCATCCCATTTCAGACCTAACCATACAAGATCCTGCAAAATTTTCTGTTCCGATTCCTGTGTTGATCTTTCAACATCAGTATCTTCCACTCTTAAAATAAAACTGCCATTTGTGCTTTTTGAGAACACATAGTTCATAAGTGCTGTTCTTGCATTCCCGATATGCAAATGCCCCGTTGGACTGGGGGCAAATCTTGTTCTTACTTTATCCATATCAGATTCCTGGTTTTAGATTATTTGATCCGGTATCGTAACCTCTCCCATATCTTTATTAAACATTTTTCTTTTCAATCAATGCTGTGCTGTACACAGCAATTGCCTCGCTTTTACCTACAGCATCCATGCCCTCATTTGTTGTGGCTTTGACTGATACATCTTCAACCGGAATTTTAAGAGCTTCTGCAATATTCTCTCTCATCTCTCTGTTAAAAGGCTGAAGTTTCGGTTTCTGTGCCACTATAGTTGAATCTATATTGACAATTCTGTAATTTTTATTTAAAATCAGATCTCTGACTTTTTTTAAAAGCTCAATACTTGATGCGCCTCTGTATTTCTCATCAGTATCAGGGAAATGTACTCCAATATCACCGAGAGCTGCTGCTCCGAGAAGTGCATCAGAAACTGCATGACACAGCACATCTGCATCCGAATGGCCTTTAAGGCCTTTTTCCCACGGTATTTTTACTCCTCCGAGTATCAGTGGCCCGGATCCGGAAAAAACATGGATGTCATATCCGAATCCGATTCTCATAATTTTTCTCCTGATAAAAGTAAAGAGACAATTGACAAATCGTTTTTATCCGTTACTTTTAAGTTAGGACCTGCTCCTTTGATTACAGAGACACATATTCCTGTCATTTCAACAATCTGCGCATCGTCAGTTGCCTTAAAGCCCTTGCTTATTGCTTCTTTGTATGCATTTTTAATAATTTCTGCTCTGAATGCCTGGGGTGTCTGTGCTCTCCACAGAATTGATCTGTTAAGTGTATTGACAATTGCTCCCTGTTCAACCCGTTTAATTGTATCTGTAACAGGAAGAGCCAGAATTGCAGCCCCTGTCTCATTTGCCTTTTCTATTACAGCCTCAATATCAGACTCCGCAACCAGAGGTCTGACACCATCGTGAATTAAAATAATATCAGCATTATCTGACACTGCATTCAGACCGGCAGCAACAGAATCCATCCTTTCTGCTCCTCCGGGTACTATTTTGGAGACCTTTTTAATCCCCTGTTTTTTTATCATTTCTCCGGTCGTATCAATATATTCATAAGGACTTACAACAACAATTTCGTCTATTGACTTGTGATCCTCAAATTTTTGCAGTGTATGAAGCAAAAGGGGCTTTCCCGCAACATCAATAAACTGCTTTGGGATGTCTCCGCCCATTCTTCTGCCCGCACCTCCTGCACTTATCACCGCACTTACATACATTGTTAACATGCCTTTATTCTGATTTAATAAATAAACATTGCATCACCGTAAGAAAAGAACCTGTACTTTTCTTCCACTGCATGCTTATAGGCTTTAAGAATAAGATCGCTTCCTGCAAAAGCTGAAACAAGCATAAGCAGTGTGGATGCAGGCATGTGGAAATTTGTAATCATAGCATTTACTACTTTAAAAAGGTACGGGGGATAGATAAATTTATCTGTCCAGCCGCTGCTGGGACGGATGTGTCCGTTAGTTGTAATTACTGTTTCCAGAACTCTGACAACTGTTGTGCCTACTGCAATTATTCTTCCGCCGTTATCTATGGTTTCATTAATTGTTTTTGCAGATTCTTCGGATACTTCGTAGTATTCTGAATCCATTTTATGTCTTGTAAGATCTTCAACCACAATAGGTCTGAACGTACCAAGTCCCACATGCAGCAGAACAGGGACTATTTTCACACCCTTGTGTTCAATCTTTTTTACAATTTTTTTATCAAAATGAAGAGCAGCTGTTGGTGCTGCAACTGCTCCGCGCGTTTTTGCAAAAATTGACTGATATCTGTCCTTATCAATATCTTCCGATTCTCTTTTAATATAAGGAGGCAGAGGAACCTTGCCTAAGTGTTCAATTATTTCATTAAAATCTCCGTCATAGGAAAATCTTACAACTCTTCCTCCTGAAACAGTATTATCAACAACTTCACACTGGAGTTTATTTCCAATTGTTATTTTATTTCCTACTCTGACCTTTCTAGCCGGTTTTACAAGAACTTCCCACATATCCTTTTCCAGCTCTCTTAACAGAAGAACTTCTACCTTTGCATTGGTTTTATCTTTTAACCCTTCAAGTCTTGCAGGAAAAACTCTTGTCTCATTTACAACAAGGCAGTCTCCTTCATTCAGATAGGAAACTATGTTTTTAAAACTTTTATCTTCTATTTCTCCGGTTTCCTTATTAAGAACCATAAGCTTTGAATCTCCCCTCTTTTTAGAGGGGTACTGAGCAATAAACTCTTCAGGTATGCTGTATTTAAAATCGGAAAGTTTCATCAGGCTCTCCCTTCTGCGCTTTAATCTATTCTTTATTCGTTATTATCAAATAAACCGGGCTGAATACCCGACACTCCAAATTCTCTGTTTACGGCTTTAAAAGCCAATGGTGTTGCTTTCCTGCCTCTCGGCGTTCTTTTTATAAATCCCTGTTTAATTAAATACGGTTCATATATTTCTTCTATTGTTC
>QNDG01000312.1 GCA_003645915.1 Candidatus Zhuqueibacterota bacterium
AATCGGAACATATTTTTGGTTCAGTTATTGTTATAAATGACATTACAAGGATAAAACAGTGGGATAAAATAAGGATGGAGTTTGTTGCCAATGTTTCCCATGAGCTTAAAACACCTATAACCTCAATAAAGGGTTATGTAGAAACTCTTGCCAGAGGAAAGGTGAGAGATAAAGATACTACTGGACGCTTTTTAAATATTATTTTACGTCAGGCTGAAAGGATGAATTCAATTATTGATGATCTTCTTGAGCTTTCAAAGCTGGAACAACAGGATTCTTCAGAATTAAAATTAGAGAGAATAGAAATTCCCCATGTTATCAGGTCAGCTGTTCAGCAGTGTATTCATAAGGCCGAAGAAAAGAATATTTGTATAGATATTGAATCTACAGGAGAAGCAGCAGCTTTGGCTGACGGAGCTTTGTTAGAACAGGCGTTAATTAATTTAATTGATAATGCTGTAAAGTATAGTGATGAAAACAGCAAAGTACTTGTTTTTACAAGAGAAGAAGCTGCGGTTGTTATAATTGAAATAAAAGATTGGGGATGCGGAATTCCAGAGGAGCATCAGAGTCGTATATTTGAGAGATTTTACAGGGTTGATAAGGGGAGAAGCAGGGAGTTGGGCGGTACAGGTCTTGGGTTATCAATAGTAAAACATATTATTCTTGCGCATAAGGGAAAGATATATGTTAGAAGTGTATCTGGACAGGGTAGTACTTTTACAATTGTTTTAAATAAAGCTTAATATCTGCTGAAACATTATAGTTTGTAATTGATTTCAGAATTATTTTTTACTTATCTGGTTAATTTATAAAAAATGCTTGACAAAGAGAAAATAAATCCCTACTATGTTAGTGAGTATTAACTAACATGGCAGAACTAATGAAGACTTATACAGAAAGACAAACTCAGATAATTGACAAGTCAATAAAAATAATTGCTGATAAAGGTATCCAGCAGCTCACTATTAAGAATTTGTCAAAAAGTCTGGGTGTTTCGGAACCGGCAATATACAGACATTTTAAAAGCAAAATAGATATTCTTCTCGCAATTCTTGATAATTTTTCAAAAATACCTGATGAGTTACATTCCGAAGAAAAAAATCAAGGTAAATCAATAAATATATTAGAGAATATTTTTTTATCTCACATAGGATATTTTTCAAAAAACAGCGCTCAGGCAGCAGTAATTTTTTCCGAAGAGATTTTTCAGAACGATACAAGACTTTCCGAAAAAGTTTACTCAATAATGGAAAAAAATGAGACAAGGATTTTAAAGATTATTAAAAACGGACAATCAAAGAAGGAAATAAGAGAAGACATCACTGCAGAACATATTGCAACAATTGTAATTGGCTCTTTAAGATTTCTTGTAACAAAGTGGAGACTGTCAAATCTCTCATTTAATCTTGAAGAAAAGGGCAGGACTGTCTGGAATTCAATAGAAAAAATGATCATAGGGAGGAAGCAATGAAAATAGTTGATGTAAAAAAGGCTCAACCAATGGAAAATGTACACAATGTAAAAGCATCAGAGCTCTATAAAACTGAGCACGCAGTTGCTGTACACATTACATTGGAACCCGGAGAAGAATTGAAACCTCACATCACTCCTGTTGATGTATTTTTCTATATCCTGGAGGGAGCTCCTGATATTATGGTAGGGGATGAACGGGAAACCATACACCAGGATATGCTGGTTGAAAGTCCCGCTAATATCCCTCATTGTATTTACAATCCAACTGAAAACAGAGCAAGAGTTCTTGTTGTAAAAGTACCAAAACCAAAGAAGGCTACAAGGCTGCTTTAGAATATTTTTCATAAAAAATTAATCAAGAGTAAGGAAGGATAAAATGGAAAAAATAATTGGAAAAATATTAAAACGACCGAAACTGTCACTTATTGTGCTGCTCATAATTTCTATTGCATTCTTTATTGTAATGAAAAAGAACAGCAGAATGGAAACAGATTTAGACAAGTATATGCCGCAAAAACATCCTGCTTTTGTTTACAGCAATCAGGCTGAAGACTGGTTTAATATCCGGGACGGCATTATTATAGCAATTGAGAACAAAGAGGGTGTTTTCAATTACAGTACGCTTAAAAAAGTCAAGGACCTTACAAAGGCTCTCGGCAAAATGAAGGAGATTAATAAGGACGATGTTACCTCTCTTTACACTGCTGATAATATTATCGGAACAGAAGACGGCATGGATGTGAAGAGCTTTTATAAAAAGGTTCCAAAATCTCCGGAAAAGCTGAGTGAAATCAGAGATAATGTACGAAGTAACGAAATGATATTCGGACGTCTTGTTTCCAATGATGAAACAGTTACTGTAATTATTGCAGAGATAGAAGATGATGTATTTTCCCAGAAGTTTTATCATGAAATTCTGAATATGGTAAAACAGTATGAAGGCCCTGAAAAACTATATGTGGCAGGAAGACCCATTGTTGAGGGAACAATGGCTTATCTCGGGCCAAAAGATATGAAACGAATGGTTCCCATTGTCATTCTTGTAATTATTTTTGTGCTGATTGCTGTTCTGCGAAGTTTTAAGAGTACATTGTTTACATTACTTGTTGTGCTTTTTGCAACTGTATGGACTTTCGGGCTAATGGCTTTACTGAAAGTACCGATCTATGCAGTATCAACAATGATACCGGTTATGCTTATTGCCATAGGAGTGGCAGACGGAATACATCTTTTCAGCCACATGCATCTTTATATGCGGCAGAATCCCGGTGCTGGGAAGAAAGATGTTGTAAAAAATATGGTACATGAAATGTGGAAACCTGTTGTTATGACTTCGGTTACTACTGCAGTAGGATTTATTTCTCTTCTTACTTCGCAGGTTTATCCAATAAAATATTTCGGGATATTCACTGCTTTCGGAGTGATGATGGCAATGGTGTTTTCCCTTGTTCTTCTGCCTGCAGGTATATTGGCATTTGGGCTTCCGGGATGGAAAGATAAGAACAGAGAAGAAGATGATAAAAAAGAAGGGTCTGATAAATTCAGCTCTCAATTTATCCGCAATTTGTTAAAGTATAAGTATATCACAATTATTGCGACAGCCCTTGTCATTGCCGTATCGATTATTGGTATTCAGAAGGTATGGATTAATTCGAGCTTTTTGGATAAGTTTGAGAAAAACAGTGATATTGTGCTGACTGATAAGTTTATCAACGAGCACTTTGGCGGGACTTCAACCCTTAATGTGATCTTTGAATCAAAAGAAAATGATACTTTTAAAAAACCGGAGGTTTTAAGATCGGTTGACAGACTTCAGAATGATGTCGACTCCTCCCTTGTAGTAGTGGGGAATTCCTTTGCACTGACCGACTATCTTAAGAGAATGAACAAGGTCATGCATGCGGACAAGGAGGAATTTAACAGAATTCCGGATTCACAGGATCTAATTGCCCAATATCTGCTATTGTACGAAATGTCCGGTGATCCGGATAATCTGTGGAAGGTTGTTGATTATGATTACAGAAGGGCAAATCTGACTTTCCAGCTTAAGAGTGACAATTCAAAGGCTCTTAAAAGTGCAATAAGTGTAATAGAAAAGTACATTCCGCAGTTTAATAAAATGGGTATTACCGTTAACTATGCTGGTTCCGGGTACAAGGGTCTTGTAT
>QNDG01000313.1 GCA_003645915.1 Candidatus Zhuqueibacterota bacterium
CCATTTATTTTTTTCAGTGTTTAAAGCAACTGTGTAAAAATAAGAACCGTCAGGAGAACGAAGATTTTTACAAGAAATTTTATTCTTTTTTATTGTTTCAGCGCCTAAGATTTTAATAGGATTAAAAGAAACCAGCCCTAAAAATTCATTACCATTTTTACCGTTTATACCATACTGATATTTTTTAATAAGATAACACAAAATCTCTTTTTTATAAGTTTCATTAAATTTATTATAAATTTTATAAAGATGGTTTAAATTAATATGTGATATATTATTTAATTTTTCTTTTAAAAAGGCTACCCACAATTTTTGAAGTTTTAAATCATATGTTACATTTATAGCTCCTTTTTCTGATTTATCAGAACTCATGTCAAAGAAATTTATTTTTGGGGAAAGATTTTGAAAAGTACCCCATCTATCTACACGACCTATACGCTGTAAAGTACTTTCAGGGCTTGAAACAGAATCAAATAATTCTCGAAATGATATATCCATAGCAGCTTGAACAACTAAAGCTGCTGATAAGGATTCCCCATTTTCAACACCTTTTTTATGCTTTTCAAAAGAATTATAGATATTTTCTTGTATTACCTGTCTGTCTCTATCTGTATATCTATGATGAATAAGATGTGTATAACCTTTTTTGAAATTATCTTGAGCAGAAGAAACAGCATTGCATATAAGTACTGATCCTTTTACAGGATTAGAAGGAAAAGAATCTTTAAAACATATTTCATAAGTGCCCTGATGGGCCGCAGAACAGTGCTCATTTTCATTAGGTATAATCTGAGTCTTTTTATCTGCTGTATCCCATAATACTTGTATCAAAGATGGGGTAGCTGAAAGTAAAAGAGTTTTACTTGAAGATACTCTATGTCGAGCTCTCATATAAGTTACAAATGCCGCAAAAAGGGGAGAGTCAGAAACGAATTCATGAAATTCATCTAATACAACATTTGCTCCATATAATGTAAAAAGTCTACCCGCTACATTATTTTTTACCATAGGAGACATAACTGTATCAATGTTTGTTACAATTATGTCTGAACAAAATTCCGGACGATCAGGTCCTATAAAATTTTGTCGGGATCCTGTTCTAAATAATTCAATAGTACAGGACAATCCAAGAGCTTCTATTTCTTTTGTAATATTTTTATAAACCGTATCAGCTACAACATTACGAGGACAGACCCAAACTACTTTTCCTTTTGTTTTTTGAGACCATAAAATTCCAATTAATGTTTTTCCCAAACCCGCAGGAGCTTTAATTATAGTAGTATTTTCTTTAATAGAATTAACAATATCTAATTGCAAATTATATCTATTATTATCATAATTCGGGGGTTTAATAGGAACCCCCTTTATTTCTCCCGATAAGATTTGGTCTATGATATTATTTACATCAATATTTTCAATGTTATTAAGAGATGATATATATCTATCCGCTGAAATTACACAACCTCTAATAAGCATAAATTCTGCGTTAGTGTTTTTATTCTATTGACCCCCGTCTTTTTCGAAAAGAGAAGGTATTTCCATTGTCATTGGATAAGGAGATGGAAGCGTTGTCGTTATTTTTGGCTTTAAAATATTCCATATATTATCCAATGCCTTGATATCAGAATCTGAAAGTGTATAGAGAATATCATCTGCTGTATCATATTTAATTTTCTTATTATCAGAAAGATGTATAGGACGAGAATGATGCCAATAAATTGATCCTAATATATAGGGATCAAAAAACTTCTGAGTTAAATAGGCCCAACCTATTTCATGATGTAATGGATTACTATTAATAGGATCAATAAAATCATCATCAATGATAAGAGCCTGATTACCAATCAGTATATTCATATAGTTCTGAAAATCATCTGTCACCTTTCCAATATCATGCAGTAAACCAGCATAAAAAATCTTTTCACAAAGTTCGTTTGAAAGGCACAATTTTTCACCCATTTTTTTACCTAATAAAGCAACCATTTCTAAATGTTTTATTAAATCTTGACCCCTTGAATTTGCTATCATAATATATGCCCTCTATAGTTTTTTGACCAAGATATTAATTAGATTTTTTATTAACATAGAGTCTCTGCTTTCTTTATCTCTTTGCGAATAGTGTTGATTCATATTATTTAAGTAGTGACGTATATTTAGTCTTTTAGAAATATTTTTTATACCATTATATTATATGTTTATGGAATGATTTATTAAATAAAAATCTTTTAGTAGATATTTTTTTCTGAATCATTAGAAATTTATTTTGACGATTCATGCTTGGACATAGGCGGAAAAGTAAAGATTATGTCTTTTCATTAATCTAATGTCTTAATAGTTTTTTCAATATGATCTATTTCTTTTCGGGTTAATCCAAAATGTTGATATAAATCCTGGTCTGTATATGAACGTGTATAATCACCCATATCAGGAACCCATGAAAATTTATCCCTATTTATATGTTGAGTAATAACTCTTAATGATAATAAAAATCTATAAAACTTGGTTTTCATATATAAAGAATAATTTTCTGCCTCTTTTTTTGTATTAAAAAAATTAGCTACTATATAAGTTTCAGTACATACTGAGCCTTTTTCAACTACAAAGATTTTAGTAAAAACTCTTCTTTTCCCCCCTTTAAATTCAGACCCCTCATAAGTTGTAGCATTAGTTAGTACTTTCCATTTGCTGAAAATACCATGATTATCATTAAAAATATCTGATTTAACCCATTTTTCAAATCCTCCTCTTACTGTTGTATAACATTTTACTGCCCCCGGAGTTCCTTCAGGTACCCAATCATTGAAGAAAGTACGAAGACCGAAAGGTTTTGAGGGGAGAACCTTTTTATTACAGAATGCTGTAGCTTTGGATAAAACTTTCTTCAGAATTTGATGAGCTATATTATCCCGAATAAGTACATCAAATTCTCCTATATCTCTTTTAATTCCATTAAACTCACAGAGACCGTCATAATCCCGATCCCATAAAAAATAATTAACCCCACCCGCTATTGAAACATTTGCAAACACATCAGAAGTCCCCTGAAAATCCTGTATCATTCTCAGTCTTTTGTCCTTTAACATCCGTGCCCGATAATCATTAAGACCTTTTCCACCTGCCATCCAACGAGAAGGATTAATCATAGAAATATAATGTGGTTTTAACTCATCAATTACATACTCAACAATCTTATTATAGATAGGTCCCGCAGATCTTCCATACCCGCCATCTTCAGATTGATAAGGAGGATTACTGAAAACCACATCATACCCAACCTTATCTTTCGTATTTTCAACAAGTTCTGAGAAATTCTTACCAAGAGAAAAGGTATTGGTTTTATATACAGACTCAGCATATAATCCCTCTATCTCTGAATCATATCCAAAATCAATCTTCTTAGAATTAATCTTCTTCTCCCGTACAAGACACTCCAGAAATTCGACATTAAACAGAACCAATATCTTTTTCAGTTTATTTAAATCAGGAACAGTATTCACCATCTCACGAACTACCCATTCCGGCGTGCTCTTGTTTTGCCAATTGGCTTCAATGCCATCAGCAGCTTCATTAATAACTTCTCATAGTCTCTGGCGACCCTCTTTAGTAGATATGATTTTCTTAATACACATTTCATGCTCCTC
>QNDG01000314.1 GCA_003645915.1 Candidatus Zhuqueibacterota bacterium
ATGTTCCCTCTTTTGAAATTCTCGAATCATTTCTATATGTAAGTAAATCAGGTTCCCTCCCGTTCACAGCCAAAAATTTATTCAAAACAGGAGAAAAACAAAAATCTCTGAGATTCACATCAGCCCTGAAATCATTCAACATAATTGCGTTAGCATCCGGTACGATATCGCCATGTTTAAGCAATATACAATTATCCAGTCTATCCGAAATATTTATAGCATTAATACCCTGGTCTGTTCCCTCTCCTGCTTTACGAAACGAAAGATATGGCAGTAAGGATATAACCATTTTCTCAGAACCTGGTTTCATAAATTTATGTTTAAAAATATATGGATAGCACCTGTTGTTTTTAACTTTTATTTCAACAGTACTACCGAGAATAATAGGTGATTTTTCGTAATACCCTTTAACATTCTTCTTAATTGTCTTACCTTCAATATAGACTTCTGCAGATTCCGTAACCCCCGGAGGGAGAATAACAACCAGCTTCATACCAGAGCTGATTGTACCTGTTTTTTCATTGATTCCTGCAGATAATCCGGGAAAAGACCTTGATGCAAATACAGATCTTGAGGGACAATTAAACGAAGGATATATATCAAGCTTCCCTGGTCCGAATTTTTTAATGAGGTCAAGAGCCTCGCTTCTGTACAGACTCCTCACATAGCCCGGATCAGCAAATCTCTCAAGAGATATTTCCTCACCATTGACTACAAGAAGCCTTTCCGGGAATTTTACTTCTTGAATTTTAATACCATCCAAAACATCAGCATTCCCCGATTCTCCTGCGCTCTTTAAACCGGCTTCTGCATTGTTGTACCAGAAGGCCGCTCTGGTGCTTCCCTTTGTTTTTGCAACAACAACATCATAGCATTCTTTTGCAGCTTTTCCATTTCCACTGATCCTGAATATTTCGCCAAGATAATAAAGTGATCTCAAGCTGTGAAAATCATCTATTAAATGAACAAATATAGGCTTTGCTTTTTCATACGTTCTCTGTACGTTTCTCGGATTTGGCTCATGTTTTGCCGCCGCAAAAATACTTCTTGCTTTTATATATTTAGCTTCATTGGCAAAATTCCCTGTTACGTTATCAAGAATACGAGAAGCTTCCAGATAATATTTTTTCTTTTCTGCAGATGTTTCCTGAATTTCAGCTTTAAGGAACATATACATTCCTTTGTAAAAATTCGTCTCATTCTTCCGTCTTTCCTGAGTAATTTCAAATAGTTTGTCAAGGCACTTTAAATAGGGTACTCTCTCTTTTCCTGTAACTCTGGTTGCTCTTATCATCATCTGTCTTACCAGGTTAAAAACCTTGTCAAACATTATTTTTCTTGTTGACTGAGGTATAACACCTCCCCATACCGGTTCTCCAAGACTTACTCTTATCAGATTTAAAAGTAGTTCAGTATCGTCTTTAATAATCTGATTCTTAGGATTAAAGGCCTGAACATCTCTTTTCAGCTTTTTTAATGCTCTTTTATTCCCCACATTTTTATCAAATCTGATTAGATATGATCTGTATCTTGCATCTTCCCGCAGAAAGGACATTCTTGCATTTATACTTGTTTTTGAAATTTTCTTCAGAAAGTTACTGAACTGCTGCTCACTGTTTCCTGTATTCGACACAAACTGAACCCATCCTAACCAGTACCAGGCTTCCGGCATCTCAGAAGCAGCTCTTGCAAAATAGCTTGAGTTCTGCTGTGAAAGTCTGAAAAATGATTCATCGTCCGAATTTAAACTAAAATCTCTTACTCCCTTAATAAAATCCTTTTCAGTGCTTAAAGAGGCCAACTGTATTTTATCAATCATCTGATTTAAATTTTGTTGGTACAGGTCCGCACCTGTTAATAAATATAAATAAAGATTTTTAACAGCTGAAGAATATATCAATTGCTGTTTATAACCTTCTAATTCATCCGAAGTCATACTGTTCAGAAGTGATAAGTAATCGGCTTTATCTAATTCGGGTTTTGCTTCCTCAACAGAGTTCTTACCCCCGATTAATTCCACCGGAATAACTGCTATAAGAAGACCTTTTAAAAGATATACATCACGCATCCGAATCTCTGCACTTAATCTCAGTTTGGGAGAGGCACTGCTGTTTTCAGAAACAGATTTAAAAATCACAACACATTTATTCAGGGTGGATACAATCTTACGATACATATTTTTCTGATATCCGGAATTATCACTTAAAAGCAGAGATGTCCTCAAATAGTCAGCATATCTGAGCCTGCTTTCCGCTTCCATATACTGTGACTGGAATTTCAGAGAATCTTTACAAACATCTGAAGCATTTTCAAACGCAGATATTGCTTCTGATATCTTTTGGGATATATCGGTTTTTATTTCTGCCTGCCTGAACAAAGACCATGCCTTTTTATAAACAGAACGATTACCCAGTTCGGGGTATTCCGCTCTTATGTCAGATTGTGCAGTAGCTTTTGTAAAAAAATCCTCAGCTTGTTTAAAATACTTATCAGCTTCTGAGGATGAGCCTGACATCAATCCGAGATTGTAACAAGATTCACCAAGATAGTAATAAGAAATACCTCTTTGCGATTCATATTGCTCAGCTCTCGATTTAAGAAGTTTTATAGCCTGCTTATATTTACCCTGATTAAACAGTGCAAGACCTTCTGATCTGTAAAAGGTCTGATTCCCTGAACTTGTCTGGCTGCTTAAAATGCCAAAACCAAGCAGAAAAATTAAACAGAAACTGCGTAAAACACGCATAGAGTTACCCTCTTTTTAATTAAAACCAATTTATAAAAATGTTCCTATTCCAACATCTTCAGTTCTTATTCCATTGATAAAATACAACCTTCCATCATATATCGGTTTTTCCGGAGGAATATCATTTTTCCTTTTAAGCCCGCTTAAATCAATGATCAATTTCCTGCCTTTAGAAGGCAGATTAAAGAAAAATTTTATTGTCCCTGTTTTATATGGTGCATAAATCCACGTCTGCAATGCTTCGCTTATTAGCAATCCTGCTTCAGTATGCCCTCCTGAACGCATTTCAGTAATTGTAAGTCTTCCTCTTTCATCGATCTTCGCAGTCACTTTAACAACTGCTCTTGAATCAAGCCTCTCCCAATCAAGAGCAGTTACAGTGGCTTTGCCGATTATTGAAAAAATAAGAGGTTTAATAATCTCTCCGGTTATTGTAATTCCGTATATGCCTGGTCTCGGAGGTATAACAATTTTAGCATATTCGTCGGATGCATTAAGTAATATCTTTTCATACGGAATTTTGTTAAGCTGTTGCTGTCTGTAAATAAAGACAAGCACAACACAAATCACAATAATAGCGCCAAATAATTTTATTATAGTATTTCTCATTTTTAAAAATCAATCTGAATATTATTTCGTCTGTTACCGTAGCTATCATTTTCGGTAACTGTTTTTATTGATTTACAGTTTTTTATATCATTAATCGAGCCGCTTATACATCCATAACTGATATTATTATATTTACTTTTTGTCAGCCTGGAAATAATTTCAATAACATCTGTATAAGGCAGGTTATCAGGACATCTTATCATAACAAAATAATTGTGGTCAGGATTCCTGTCAGCCCTGTTAACCAGATTCCGAAGCTTTAAATAAAACAAATTTTTTGAAA
>QNDG01000315.1 GCA_003645915.1 Candidatus Zhuqueibacterota bacterium
CATTTTGCCAAAGGGTTCTGTTAAGCATGAAATGCTTAATTTAACCCTTTTTTTGTGGAGTGTGCATGAAAACAATTTACATGGATAATGCAGCGTCAACAAAAACAGATCCTGCTGTTGTTGATGAGATGCTTCGTTATTATGATGAAAACTATGCAGTTGCATCATCACAGTTTAGTCATTCTCCTGGTATAGCTGCAAGAGAGGCTCTGGATAGTGCACGTTCAGAAATTGCCGATGCACTTAATGTCATGCCCGAAGAAATTATATTTACATCAGGTGGCACAGAAGCAAACAATATTGCAATAAAAGGTGCGATACTGTCTGCAGAAAAGAATAAAAATCATATTATTTGCAGCGCAATAGAGCATAATTCTGTTTTACATTCCTGCCAGCATTTGGAACAAAATGGTTTTAAGGTAACTTACCTTAAAGTTGATGAAAAAGGTTTTATTGATCCTGATCAATTGTTCGATTCTATTAATGATAATACATTGATTGTTTCCATACAGCATGGCAATCAGGAAGTAGGAACAATACAGGATATAAAAAGAATATCCAAGATATGCAGAGAAAAGGGGGTACTTTTTCATACAGATGCAGTATTGACTTTTCCTTCATATAGTATTGATCTTAAAGATATAGAAGCAGACATGTTATCTATGTCTGCTCATAAGTTTCACGGACCAAAAGGTATTGGTGCTCTGTTTATACGAAAGGGGACTCCCGTCAAAAAAATTTTTCACGGTGGATACAATGAATTCGATATAAGACCCGGGACTGAAAACATCCCCGGAGCAGTGGGTTTTGCCAAAGCTGTAGAAATTGCAGAGAAGTATGATTATGATAAAATCCGTGATTTGCAAAAAAACTTGATACAGGGATTAACCAGTGAAATTGAAGGAGTTGAACTTAACGGTCCTGAAGATTTGGATAGAAGAGTGCCGGGTAATGTAAATGTTTCGTTTGATAAAATTGAAGGTGAGTCAGTTGTTCTTCATTACGACATGAGAGGAATAGCAGTGATAACGGGTTCAGCCTGTTTCTCTCGTTCTCTTGAACCAAGTTATGTTATGATGGCAATGGGATTCAGTCATGAGAGAGCGCACGGGTCAATACGTTATACTCTCAGTAAATTTAACACTCAGGAAGAGATTGATAAAGTGATTGAAGTGTCAAAAGAAATTGTTGACTCATTAAGAAAAATAAGTCCTATGACATAAAACTAAAGGTGATGATATGGCTTTACCATATTCTGATATAATAATTGAACATTTTACACATCCCCACAATGTAGGGAAAATTGAAGATGCAGATGCAAAAGCTACAGAGGGAAGCCCTGCATGCGGTGATATGGTAAAATTGTATATTAAGGTAGATAAGGAAACAAAAACAATTTCAGATATTAAATTTGAGTCCTACGGATGTGCTTCCAATATTGCAACCGGTTCAATAATAACTGACCTGGCAAAAGGTAAAAAAATTGATGATGCGAAAAAATTAAACTGGAAAGAAGCAGATAAAGCTCTCGGAGGTCTTCCTCCTGTTAAGGTTCACTGTGCAGTCCTTGCTGTTGATGCACTGAAAACAGCTATTGAGAATTATGAACATCAACACGGTCTTGTTAAAGATGTTAAACCGACTGATGAGAAAGTTGTATTAAAAAGGCTTTCCAGGGTTATTAATCCTATTGTTGGGCTGGATGTTGTTAAGACAAAACTTGTAAGAAAAGTAAGTGTTGAAAATAAAACAGTAAAGATTTGGATTACTTTACCTCCTGATCATCAATTTACAAATAACATTAAAGGTGAAATTGCGGAAAGAATAGAGCCACTATGGGATGTTGAGAAGGTCCTTGTTTTTTGTGAAGGAGAAGAGTAAATAAAAAAATATTTTCAGGCGGATTATGAGAAAAAATAAAATAGCTTTCAGACTGGTTCCTGTTATATTTTTAGTAGTTATAAAAAATATTTTTCCTCAGATTTCTATTGATGATTATCTGAAAAAAGTAGAGGAAAGAATAAATCAGGCAGCTGAATCATATCTGGATAAAAATTTTGAAAAATCCCTTGATTTGCTGAGAAAAACAACAGAGTTTGTTTCAGATCACAGTTTTCCTGCTACTGACAGATTTGCATGGGAAGCATGCAGATGCGTTAAAACCTACTCTGTGTTGTTTTCCAGAATTGTTGAAGAAAAAATGGTTGAAAAACGTAACGATAAAAAATTAACAGAAGCTCTGAAGGGGCAGGCTTTGGAATGGGCAAAAATTCTGGAAACACAAGCATATGGTTGGAGTAAAATAGAAACAAATAATGTCGAACAGATAAAACTGCGAAGGAAATGGCTTAAACGTTTTTCATCAATGATAATTGCTGTGGACAAGGAATCCGGTTGAGGAATTAAAAATATCAGGAGATAAAATGAAAAGAAAATATATTGTTTTGTTAGTATCTGTTTCAGCGTTAGTTTTTCTATTTTGTGATAAAGGGGATAAGTCTGATTTAAGAACGTTTTTCCCGGGTCCGGGGTTTGAAAAGGGATGGTCGTGGTATGGACTTCCCGAATTGTACTCAGGGGAAAAAATAAAAAATGATGAATCTCTTAAGAAATTCGGATTTGCGGAAAATTTAAAAGAAGCTGCAAAATCAACTTATTTTTGGGGAAATGCTGACGATTCATCCTTTACAGTTTACTTGTTTAAAGTTGCCTCTGACAGTCTGTCAAAAGTTTTTGCTGATTTGTTAGAGAATAAAAAAAGAATACCGGAATTTGAACAGAAAAAAGACATAAAGTTTTGGTTTTATGAGAATAAATATATTGTGATATTTGAGACAGAAGCTGATTCTCCCCATATTATTAAAGCAATAAAAATTGTAACGGAGAAAATTAAAAAGAAAATAATTTCCTCTTCAGATTAAAAAATATCAAAATTTTCTGGCAAGATTATTTTTGGCATTATTACAGAATATTGACAGCTATTTTGTAAGCAGATAAACCAATTTTAATTCATGATGGTTTCATACCTCTAAAAAACAGATAAATACTGCATGTTTTAAATACTTACTATGGAAAAATTTCTTACCTGATGGTAGAAATTCCCCTGTTTTATTGTTTACCTTGTTAACAGTTGTTTTATTCCTTTGCTAACTTCTTAATTTTCAAGATATAATTAATGACTGTCATGTGATTTTTGTGGCAGGAACTTTGCCTGTAAAAATATAAAAGTAATAACAGGTAGAAAATGAATTATATTGAAGAAAAATTAGAAAAGACACATACTGTATGTATTGTTGAAGATGAATGGATTGTATCCATGGAACTACAGGAGCATCTGAGGAATATGGGCTTTGATATTGCAGGTCCGTTTGATGAGGGTGTTAAAGCGTTAAATAGTTTTAGTCAATTAAGACCGGATCTGGTTTTAATGGACATAAAAATAAAAGGCGAAATAGACGGGATTGAAACAACTGAGAAAATAAATAAAAAATATAAAGTCCCTGTTGTTTATGTAACTGCAAATACAGATGAAACAACTTTAAAAAGAGCATTAAATACGGGCCCATTTGGAGTTATAAACAAACCATATGATATTGCTGAATTGAAGAAAACAATTGATACAGTGTTGAAGAAATCA
>QNDG01000316.1 GCA_003645915.1 Candidatus Zhuqueibacterota bacterium
CATATAAAGAAATTTTCTTAGTATATCTGCTGTTACAACTGCTCTCCACGATGTTCTTAAAAACCAGTTTATGTTTCCTCCGAATCCTTCATACCCGTCACTGCTTGTCGGAGAAAAAACAACTGCGTCAGAATATCCAAGTTCCTTTAAAATCTTTTTCAACAACGGGGAATATTGGCCGAATCTGCACGGTCCGCTGGATGTTGGCATCAAAAATGCATTTTTTGCAGGATCAAAACCGGGTTCAAGGATAATTTTTAAAAAATTACCAAGTGTCACTCTTTGTGGAAGGCACTCTTCACCTGTTGTAAATTTTGCAGCGAGTTCAAGAGTTCTGTCATCCGAATCAGGAGAAGGGATTGCATCAACACCTTGTGATCTGAATGCTGCAGCAGTTAGCTCTGCTGCCTCATAGCTCATTCTCGGTATGTATAATTTTCTTCCCGTTAACTGGTTCATATAATCTCTTTACTCTCAAGATACGCTTCAATCCTTGTCATCACTCCTGCATCATTTGCATGACTGTCCAATTGTAAAAACAGATAAGGCTCTCCTGCAGCTTCTTCCATATAATGTCTTATGTATGAATCTGGTCCGCATTTAAAATTACTTATATAAATAATATGGCAATTCTCCAGTTTTCTTGAATATTTTGCTGCCTGTAATATTTTCTTTCCGTAATTCCAAAACATATGATCGTTAATTTCGGAAATATCTTCATTCCTAAATGGAATAAAATCCATTGGTACTACCGGTACACCGTAAATATTTTCCAGTTTATCAGGTATATGAAGATTCAGTTCAAAATCGTACATATTATATGGTCTTCCCACAAGAAGAATAAACGGCCGTTCAGCATCATTTATGATTCTTACAGCTCTGCTTCCTTTATCAATTATTTTTCTATATAACAAATCCTGCGCTTTAAAAGCTTTTAATACCGCATCACTATGTAACTTTCTTTTAATCCTGAATTTTTTCCCTATACTTTCAAAAAGCTGTTTATCAACAATCTTTTCTCCCTCACGGAACTGAACATTTGGATACAAAAGCCTGTTTCTATACTTTGATAATGCAGGTGTGTGTTTTGCTACAAGAGGTAAAGTTTGGCCCCAGGGACAAATATATGAAGAATCGCTATCAGAGAAATCCTGCTCATTGATTACATTTGGATAAAATACATATGAACTATTTTTTTCAAAAGCGTCAACTAAATGCCCGAGTGACAGCTGTACAGGAAAACACGGATCAGCTGCGGAAACTTCTATTCCCCTGTTTCCTGTTACAGACGAACTTTTTTCTCCTTTTATCACCTTAAATCCAAGGTTTGAAAAATACGTATGCCAAAAAACCATTTTGTCAATGTTAAATAAGGTGTAAGGTATGTATATTTCTTCATTTATTATTGAATTACATTGTTTATTATTTTGAATTATTTCTTCTATATATTTTTCTCTTTCCAAAAATAATGAATCAACAGGTGACTTCTTTCCACTTTTTGAAGATTTCCTGTATTTTACAGAACATTTATCTCCCCAGTAACTTTTTTCTCCTTCAACAGTAAATTCCTTTACAGTACAATGGTTTGAACAGCTCTTACACACAAATTCTCTTTCTTTATAATTAACTTCTCTTAAATCCCATCCTCTGAATTTAGTGGACTTATTAGTATTTTTCTGTTTTGCGAGAAGAGCTGCACCTATTGCACCAATAATTCCGTTAAAAGGGGGAACAATAATTTTTTTATCAAGAACTGTTGAGAATGCAGCAGCAACACTTTTATTATACGCTGTTCCTCCCTGAAAAAAAATTGTTTCACCTATTTTTCTTTTCTTAACAACTCTGTTAAGGTAATTGTGAACCACTGACAATGAAATACCTGCAACAATATTTTCAAGCTCTATATCTTTTTGCAGATAGATATCTATTTCCTTTTCCATAAACACTGTACATCTTTCACCAATTTTTACTGGTTTTTCTGCCCTTAGAGCCATATCTGCAAATTGATTTTTTATATCAATCCCAAGTTTTTTTGCTTGTTCTTCTAAAAACGAACCTGTTCCTGCAGCGCATGCATCATTTAGACTAAAATCTATAACCACACCATCAGAGATAGAAATAAACTTTGAATCCTGTCCTCCGATCTCAAAAATTGTATCAACTTTTTTCCCGATATATTTATCAGCAACAAACTGCGCTCCTGTTTTATGCGCAGTGATTTCGTCTTTAACAACATCTGCACCTATAAGATGTCCTACAAGTTCTCTTCCTGATCCTGTAGTACCTACTCCTGAAAGTTTAAGATCTTTTCCAACCTCCTCGAAGATCTCTCTCATACTTTCCTGTACTACTTTTATAGGTTTCCCTGCAGTCATTTTGTACAATCCTGCCAGCAGTTCCCCTTTTTCATTAACAAGTGCAAAGTTTGTACTTATAGATCCTATATCAATACCAAGGTAAAATTTATTACCATTGAAATCTAATTTATCCTGCGACAAAATTTCAACTTTTTCAGTGGATAACTTTCTTCCCACAGGATATTTTTCTTCATTTGAAAAATTATAAATTTTTTGCTTTCTCTTTTTTATTGATTTTTTTATTCCGGAAATAGCTGCACCCACTGCTCCTATTGATGCATGTTCAATTGGGACAATCAAATTATTTTCATCAAGATTAAAATGATCTCTTAAAGATTTCACTATTCCACTATTAAAAGCAAGCCCTCCAATAAACGCTACTTTTGGAATAATATCTTTTCCTTTTGTAATATTACCTGCAAAATTTCTTACTATTGCTTCAGCTAACCCTTTTAAAACTTCATTGGGTTTATATCCCCTTTGTTGTGCATGTATCATATCAGACTTTGCAAAAACCGAGCATCTTCCTGCAATTTTGGGACTTCTATTAACTGACAGAATCATTTTGCCGGTATCTTCTACCGATACTTCAAGCCTCTCTGCCTGCTGATCAAAAAATGAACCTGTTCCTGCTGCGCACTCACCATTCTTTTCATAATCCTCAATTGCAAAATCTCCGTTTCCAAATCTTTGGATTAGTAAATACTTGGATTTTTCACCGCCGATTTCAAAAATTGTTTTTACGTCAGGATACAAACTTCCTACACCTTCAGCAGCAGCCTGAAATTCATTTACATAGAATCCGCTGAAATGTTTTAAACCTTCTTTTGCTCCGACTCCTGTAAAGCACACTTCAAAATTATCTGGATTGACATTTTCAGAAATATTTGAAATAATTTTTTCCAGCTCAATATTCGCTTTACCGCTATGCCTTTTATAAGGAGTAAGAAATAGATTATACAACCTATTATTTAATTTTACCTCCCTTACTTTCTTTACACCTGGCAATAAACTAATATTAATTTCATTCTTTTCTGGAACCAGCAATGCTCCTTTTATAGAAACTGTGCCTATATCAATCCCAATAATAATTTTTTTGTTTTTAGTCATAGTCTGATAAATGTAAAATTTTTTTGTTTTAAATCAAGTATTATTAATATTTCTATACATAAAAATGGAACTGCCATCTCATAAATTCCACCTGATTATCAGTAAAGAGACAGTTCCATCTTATTTTTATACTAAATTTATTTTTTTATAAAAAAACCTCTTTTTTA
>QNDG01000317.1 GCA_003645915.1 Candidatus Zhuqueibacterota bacterium
CACTGTAAAAAAATACGTGATGACGAGGGTTACTGGAATCAGGTTGAAGTTTATATCCAAAATCATTCTGAAGCGGAATTCAGCCACAGTCTGTGTCCAGATTGTTTAAAAAAATTGTATCCTGATTTTATAGATAATGAGGATAAGAATCCGGAGGAATAGATGGAACTAAAAAAAGATATTAATATTCTTCTTGTTGAAGATGCCGGAGTAATGAGATCTCTTGAGAAAAAAGCTCTTGAAAGTATTGGGTTCTCAAATGTAATTGAGGCAAAAAACGGAAAAGAAGCTCTGGAATTACTTCAAAAAACTTCAGATATCGGTCTGATAATCAGTGACTGGAACATGCCTGAAATGAACGGGTTGGAACTGTTGAAATGGGTAAGAAGCAGTGAAAAATATAATGAGATTCCGTTTATTATGGCTACAGGCCGTGGAGAAAAAAGGGAGATTGAAAAAGCAGGGGATGCAGGAGTAAGCAGTTTTATTGCAAAACCTTTTAACGGCGAGGAACTTACAAAAAAGATGGAGGAAGCTTTTGGGCAATCCGAAGAGCATACTGTTAAGGAATGGCAGCCTGAAATCGGTAAATCAGGAAAGGTGAAAATACGTGTTGCTCACATTCAGATAACAGACCATCTTGTGCTTGGTGTTTTAAAGCATATGATAGAAACCGGCACAGTAAAGCCAAAATATTTTGAACTTGAAACTCAATGCATGTCCAGTTGGAATCCTGTTAGCCAGGAGCTGGAAAGCGGTAGTATTGAAGGTGCTTGTATTCTGGCTCCAATAGCTATGGATCTGTTTGCGTACGATGTCCCCATACAGCTTGTGCTTCTTGCTCATAAAAACGGAAGCATATTTGTACGAAACAATAAAGGAGGGGAGTACAAAAAGCCGTATCAGGAGTTTTTCAGAAATAAAAGTTTTTTTATTCCACATGTCTTATCAATACATCATATTCTGGCACATATGTTTTTTGATAACATAGGAGTAAATGCAGGGCTTGAAAAAGGCGAGAGTTCTGATGTGCGGTTTGAAGTAGTTCCACCTATAATGATGCCCAAGCTTCTTTCGGAAAATCCCGAAGTCTGCGGATACCTTGTCGCAGAGCCGCTTGGTACAAAAGCAATTTCAGCAGGAGACGCATCGCTGCAGTTTTTTTCAAAAGAGCTCTGGGAGGATCACCCCTGCTGCGTAGTAACCCTGAGAAAGGAATTTATTGAACAATATTCCGAAGCAGTTTACGAATTTACAAAATACCTTGTTGAAGCAGGTAAATTTATTTCAGAAAAACCGGGGCTTGCCGCAGAAATAGGAGTATCATTTCTTGATCCTGACGGCACTTTGGGTATTACTCCTCAATTAATAAAAAATGTTTTAACGGAGCCTTTAGGGATTACAACTGATGACCTCTATCCCGTAAAGGAAGATCTGGAAAGAATTCAGCACTATATGCACGATCAAATGGAGATCGGTAAAATTATTGATATTGATCAATTTGTAGATTTAAGATTTGCTGATGAGGCATGCAAGAAGAGCTCAGCCACTACAAGAAGTTCAATGGGATTCAGTGCAGGTGAAAAAGCAATGGATCTGCTTGAAGCAAATCTTGAAGAGAGGGAAGAATTTGCAGATGCATCCAAGAAAAAAGTGGAAGGAAAGTACCTGATTTTTAATCTTGAGGAACATGAATTCGGAATTAACATAAACAACATAAGAGAAATTATCAGATTTACCACTTTAAGAAAAATTCCCAAATCAGACCCTATTTTAATGGGAATTATCAACTTAAGAGGATCTGTAATACCTGTAATTGATTTAAGAGTCGCACTTGAACTTGAGCCAAAACAGCCTGACCGGTCAAGCAGAATAGTAGTGCTGGAGTTTGAATCTCTCGAAGGAAGTGTTCAAATGGGAGTTCTTGTTGACAAGGTGACTTCAGTTACTGATATATCAAAGAAGAATATCCAGGAAAAAACAGGATTCGGATTGAAGATTCGAACAGATTATATACTCTCATTTGCAAAGATGGAAGAAACCATTTTGATTCTTCTTGACATTGAAAAAATAATGAGTGAAAAGCAACACAAAGAGATTGAGTCGGTTTATTATCAGGAAAATGCTTAGAATAATTTTATGAATAAATCCCGGTAGAATTCAGATTTTTTTTACCGGGATTCCTTCCAACCTTAAGAAAATCAAAATTTTATTTGACAATTTCACAAAAGTAAATTAGATTATCACTTAATTTGAATTGTCTTTTTTGTATGATATTTAAGAACTTTTGAGAATGCTTAATAAATAGATTAATTAACACGGAGAAAAATTTATGGAACAAAAAAGGGAACTGATTGTAATTGGCGCCGGACCCGGAGGATATCCTGCAGCTTTTCTTGCTGCTGACAAAGGAGTAGAAACAACTTTAATTGACCCTGAACCCAACCCCGGCGGAGTCTGTCTTTACAGAGGATGTATTCCAACCAAAACCCTGCTTCATGCAACAAAGGTTCTGAGAGAAGCTAAGGAGCTTGATAAATGGGGTATTGAATTTTCAAATCCTGTTATCAGACCGGAAGTACTTAAACAGACAAAAGATAAAGTGGTTCAGCAGATTACCGGAGGTGTAGGAAGATTATGCAAACAGAGAAAAATTGAGTATATTCAGGGAAAGGCCTCATTCCTGAATGCTGAAACTTTACTTGTCAATACTGTCGAAGGTGAAAAGAAGGAAATATCTTTTAAAAATGCTGTTATAGCAACAGGATCTTCACCTGCATGGATTCCCGGAATTTCGACTGATTCACCGAATATAATCACATCAAAAGATGCTCTTAATATTGACACTATTCCTGAATCAATGCTGGTTGTAGGGGGAGGATATATAGGCCTTGAGCTTGGTTCGTTTTATGCAACTCTCGGTACGCAGGTTTCTGTTGTTGAACTTTTAAGTTCGATTCTTCCGGGAGCGGATTCAGATCTTGTTCGTGTTTTTTCTCAGTCAACAAGAAGCCTTTTCAAAGAGATTATGACAGGAACAAAGGTCGTATCAATAAAAGATAACGGGGAAAGCGTATCAGTGACTTTTGAAAACGAAAAAGGTAGTTTTGAAAAGGAGTATTCAAAAGTTTTAATAACAGTGGGAAGAAAACCAAATTCGGAAAACCTCGGTCTGGAAAATACAAAGATTAAAACCGATAACCGGGGTTTTATTGTTGTAAATAAGAACCTCCAGACAGAACATGAGAACATATTTGCCATTGGCGATGTTGTAGGCGGTGCAATGCTTGCTCATAAAGCAACTCATGAAGGTAAAGCAGCTGTTAATAATATTCTCGGTGAAAAAACGGAATTCAGCCCAAGTTCCATACCTGCTGTACTTTTTACTGATCCGGAAGTTGCATGGGTGGGTTTAACGGAAAAACAGGCCTCGGAAAAAGGAATAGATTATGCAGTATCACGTTTTCAGTGGGGCGCATCAGGACGCGCAGTAACAATAGGAAGAATTGACGGAGTTACAAAGCTTATTATTGACAAGAAAAACGATAAGATAATAGGAATGGGACTGGTCGGTTCCGGCGCTGGCGAGCTGATATCCGAAGGTGCTCTGGCAA
>QNDG01000318.1 GCA_003645915.1 Candidatus Zhuqueibacterota bacterium
AAAACATTTTTTTATTAAATTAACATAACATTATCAATGAGAAATAAATATGCTTATAAGAACAAAAGAAAATACATTTAATGTCAGGTTCAGTGACGGAACAGAGAAATCGTATTTAAAGGGCACGACTATTAAAGAAATTCTTGATCTAAACCGTCCTCCCCAGATGGAATCTGTAGTTTTAGCTCTTATTAATAAAGAACCTGCCGACCTTGGATTAAAACTGTTTTCCGACTGCAGGCTTGACTGGATCAGGGAAAACACTCCTGAAGCTTTCAGGTCATATCAGGCAACACTCAGCCTTGTATTAATACGTGCAACTGACGAACTTTTCCCTCAGCTCTCCCTTTTAATAGACCATTCAATAGGAAACGGCATTTACTGTGAAATCAGAGGTAAAAGGAAAATAAGCGGTTTTACTGTAAAAAAAATAAAAAAACGAATGAATGAAATAATAAACAGAAACGATCCTATTGAGCCTGTCTCTCTTTTGTTAAAACCTGCTCTTCAAAGTCTTGAAAAACGCGGAGAAGATCCGGATTTTATTGCTGGCAATGCTGCAAAATCACATCTGCTTCTGCACAGATGCGGCTCAACAACAACCTATCTTGCTTATCCTCTGTTTCCTTCAACCGGACATATTAAGGCTTACAATCTTATCAACTGGGAAAAAGGGATGGTTCTGCTTTTTCCCGAACAGGACAATCTTGAAGAAATACCTTATTTCCCCAATCCCAAAAAATTATTTTCTGTTTTTCATGAATTTGGACATTGGGAAAAAATACTTCAGATAAATAAAGCGGCCGGTATTAACCGTGTTGTCCGTAATAATAAGATTGGAGATTATATAAAAATATCCGAAGGCCTTCATGAAAAGAAAATTGCCACTATAGCGGACAAAATAAGCGGTAAAAGGAAAAAACAAAGAATCATTCTTCTCGCAGGTCCATCCTCATCCGGTAAAACAACATTTGTAAAAAGACTTGCAATACAGCTTCGTGTTAACGGCATTTCTCCGCTTGTTATTTCTTTGGATGACTATTTCATTGACAGAAATATGGTTCCTCTTGACGAAAATGGAAATCCGGACTGGGAATCTCCTGCCTCTCTTGACATTGACCGGTTAAACGCAGACCTGAAAAATTTAATAAACGGTCGCAGAGTGGAACTGCCCAAATTTGATTTTAAATCCGGGAAAAGTATAAAAGGAGATGTTGTTCAGTTAAGATCAGATCAGCCTGTGCTTCTTGAAGGGATACATGGTCTTAATGATAATATAACACACTCCATTCCTGCCAAGAGAAAAATAAAAATTTACGTAAGCGCTCTTACTCAGTTGAATATTACCGACCATGTCAGAATACCTACAAGCGATATTCGACTGCTGAGAAGAATGATCAGAGATCACCAATTCAGATCACATTCCCCTGAGGATACAATAACAACCTGGCCGTCTGTACGTTCCGGAGAGAATAAATATATCTTCCCGTTACAGGAGAATGCAGATATTATTTTCAACACAGCCTTATCATACGAGCCAGCTGTTCTGCGTGCAGTACTGGAACAGGTACTAGAAGACATCCCTGAACAAAGTGATGCATATACGGAAGCCCGCAGGTTACTGGAAATGCTTAAGCACTTTCTTCCTGTTGATCCGAAATATGTTCCTTCTAATTCAATCCTGCGAGAATTTATAGGAGAGAGCAGTTTTTCATACTGAGCAAAAGCAGAAAATACAATAACAAACACTTTTCCCCCATGGACAATTTTGATTACAATTCATTTAAATCATAAAAAAACCAGCTGAAATCAACCTGTTAAAATCAGGACTGACAGATATCTTCTTTATAATATTATAAATATATAGTTGGTATTTATTCAGAAAACCGGATTAATCTTCAAACAGAAAAGCATTTGTGAAAACTTACTCATTCAGGTAAATGCAAATCAAAATACATACAGGAAAGTAACCAGAGAAGAATCAGACACAATTATTAAATCACCGGAGGATTTAAATAAATTTTCCCAAAACATAATGTACTGTAACACTTATATTCTGTACTTCATTAAATATAATAAAAAGGCTGCCCGTTAATTAACCAGGGCAGCCTTAAAATTTGCTAATACAATTTTATGCAATAGTTATTTCATCGCAAAGAAATACATCCTGTATAGTATTTAATAATTTAACACCTTCATCCATGGGCCGCTGGAATGCTTTTCTTCCGGAAATAAGCCCCATTCCTCCGGCTCTTTTGTTGATCACAGCAGTTCTTACAGCCTGCTCCAGATCTCCGTCTCCAAAAGATGCGCCTCCGGAATTGATTAATCCTGCTCTTCCGCTGTAGCAGTTAATAACCTGATATCTGGTAAGATCAATGGGATTATCACTTGACAGATCAGTATAAACCTTTTCGTGGGTTTTTCCGAACTTAATTGCATTGTATCCGCCGTTATTTGTAGGCTGTTTCTGTTTGATGATATCAGCTTCTATTGTTACACCAAGATGATTTGCCTGACCTGTTAAATCCGCAGAAGTATGGTAATCTGCCTTGTCAGTTTTAAAAGCAGGATTTCTTAAATATGTCCACAGGAAGGTAACCAGACCCAATTCATGAGCATACTGAAATGCTTCGGAAACTTCTATTATCTGCCTGTTGCTCTCCGGTGCACCAAAATAGATAGTTGCACCCACAGCAACAGCCCCCAAATCATAAGCCTGCTGAATACTTGCAAACATAATCTGATCAAACTTATTCGGATATGTCAATAGTTCATTATGGTTTATTTTAACCATAAAAGGAATTTTGTGGGCATATTTTCTTGATACAGCACCCAGAACTCCAAGTGTGGAAGCTACTGCGTTGCAACCGCCTTCAATTGCCAGTTTTACAATATTTTCCGGATCAAAATATATGGGGTTAGGTGCAAAACTTGCTCCGGCACTATGCTCAATTCCCTGATCAACAGGTAAAATAGACATATAACCTGTTCCGCTAAGACGGCCGTGATTAAAAATTGACTGCATATTTCTCAGTACTACAGGGCTTCTGTCTGTAATGGAAACGACCCTGTCAACAAAATCCGGCCCCGGAAGATGTAATGCTTCCTTACTTACAAGGGCCTTATAATTAAGCAGATTGTCTGCATCTTTTCCCAGTAACTCTCTGATTTTATCAATCATTTTTACCTCCGCACCCGTTTAATAATTTTTCAAACTCACCATTAGACAATCTATACAAAAACTAATTAAAAGCAAGAAAATAATTGTTAATATCTTTACAAACCTCTTCCCGCCTCTTTAATAACGGCATGACCTATTACGCCTCTCTGAATCTCATTAGTACCTTCGTAAATCTGTGTAATCTTTGCATCCCGCATATATTTTTCAACAGGATACTCCTTCATGTATCCGTATCCTCCATAAATCTGCACGGCCTCTGTTGTTACCTGCATTGCGACATCAGATGCAAAAAGCTTGCACATTGCAGATTCCTTGGATATATTTTTTACTCCGCTGTCAATCATGCGTGCAGTCTGATAAATTAACGCACGTGCAGCTTCTATCTTTGTCGCCATATCAGCAAGTTTGAACTGTATGGCCTGAAAAC
>QNDG01000319.1 GCA_003645915.1 Candidatus Zhuqueibacterota bacterium
ACTGAGCGAGGACGAAGCAACGGATCTTATTATTGAAGGTCTGTTAAGCCCTGTTTATTAGAAAAGGATTCAACTAAAATGGAGTTTATCGATCTGACACACATGATGGAAACAGATATGCCGGTTTTCCCGGGTATAGACCCGCCGGTTTTTACAAATGATTTTACTATTGAAAAACACGGCTTCAGAGAAAAAAATCTTAACATGTACTCACACACAGGAACCCACATGGATGCGCCTGCCCATATCCTGGAAAACGGACTAACTCTTGATGAACTTTCTTTATCTCAGTTCTACGGTAAAGGCATTGTAATAAAAACCACAGAACCTGTAATCAATGCAGATTTTCTCAGACAGTTTGAAAAAGCCCTTGGCAGTACGGATTTTATTTTACTCAACACAGGCTGGCCAAAATACTGGGGAACAGAATCATACTTTGAAAATTTCCCTGTTTTAAGCACAGACGCTGCAGAGTATATTGCATCATTTTCATTAAAAGGATTTGGTGTGGATGCAGTCTCGGTTGATCCTGCAGGCAGCACGGAACTTCCTGTACACAATATTTTACTTAAAGAAGGAATGGTAATAATAGAAAATCTTGTTAATCTTGAAAGACTGCCTGATATGGACTTTACTTTCCTTGCTTTTCCATTAAAAATAAAACAAGGTGACGGTTCACCTGTCAGAGCAGTTGCCCGGATCAATACCTGACACTACTCAACTTTGTATGTGCAAAAAATACCGTACCACATATCTGTTCGTAATTTTAAATTTCCGGTAAAGATAAAAGTGCTCTAAAACTAATATTTCTCATTAAGAAAATAAAAAAAATGTTATGATTAATGAAAATATTTTCGTATATTCTGGAAATAAAGAGTGGTCATATGCACTGACAAGTGGTGGCCATTCTTTTTTTAATTATTAAACCGAACTGCTGATTAATAAAAATATGCACAGTAAAAACAAGACAGGAATAGAATTAATCACTTTTCTCGGAAATCCGGGAAATGATTACGCGAGGACAAGACACAATATCGGGATGATGGTGGCTGAATACATCTCAAATGACTATTCCCTGTCGTGGCAGAAAAAATTTCGGGGGCTATACTCATACATAAATTTCAGCGGAAGGAAAATACACCTTTTACAGCCGGAAACTTTTATGAATAAAAGCGGAGAAAGCATTAAACCTTGTTCTGATTTTTTCAAAATCGATCCGGAAAATATTCTTGTAGTACATGATGAAATAGAGCTTAAATTCGGAGTTATTGATATTAAGTACAGCGGAGGTCTCGGGGGACACAACGGGCTCAGATCTATTGTACAGCACCTTGGAACAAAAGATTTTTTCCGGTTGAGAATAGGTGTTTCAAAACCCCAATACGGCGATGTTGCCGGTTATGTTCTCAGCAATTTCACATCTGAAGAACAGGAACATATTCCGGAAATTCTGACAGAAAGCAAAAAAGCTGTTGAACTTATACTTAAAGATCCTGACACTGCAATAAAGAGTTACCGAAAAAAAACGGTAATTCAAAACCAGTAACAGTATTGTTCGATAAACATTCTGATTAAACGCCGGAACTGTTAATATTATTTAATAAATCCCAATAAAAACAGGAGAAACTATGGCTCAGGGTTCATATCTTTCAAAAAAAGGATACGAAAAACTTCAGAAGGAACTTGAATATTTAATCAATGTAAAACGGAAAGAAATTGCCGAGGCAATTTCCCATGCAAGGGATTTCGGTGATCTTAGAGAAAATGCCGAGTACAACGCAGCAAAAGAAGCACAGGCAATGAATGAAATCAAAATAAAAGAGTTAAAGGAAAAACTTACTACTGCCACAATTATTGATGATATTGACATTCCTGATGATAAAGTGTATATTGGAGCAACAGTATTTCTATCTGATCAAAACAGCGGTGAAGAGATAAAATACACTTTAGTGCCTGAATCCGAAGCAGACATTCTTGAAGATAAAATTTCCGTATCATCTCCAATCGGCAAAGGCCTGCTTGGACATACCGAAGGTGAAGTTGTTGAAATTAATGTGCCTGCAGGAAAAATTACATATAAAATTATAAAAATCACAAGAGATTAATTTTAAAAATGAGCCAAAATCCTGTTAAGAAAAAATTAATACAGCCTGCAATTATCGGACTGCTTTTTCTTTTATCCGTTACAGGGTTGTTTGAACTGAGTATGGACAAAAGTGGTCTTGACAAGCTTGCAGATTCCAATGACAGGTATCTCACACTGGCATCTCAGCGTGCGTTAACGACATTCGGAGTGCTTACAGGATTAAAGATAGGACTCGCAGTTATAGAAGGCTCGGAAATCGGCGTTGGCGTAAATCTTCAGGTCGGCGACGCAGTGCAGGCTGCTTATGACTATGTTGACATTGCATGGCGTACAGTTCTTTACAGTACAGTAATTCTTGCTGGAATAAAATACCTTCTGCTTGCAGCTGATTACATTGACCAGTGGTTTCTGCAGGCAGCACTTTTTCTCCTGTTTGTATCCTCCCTGCTTAATCTCTTAAAGAACAAAAAGAAAAAAGCTGTTCTGATCATTAATCATTGTGCACAGATCAGCATTCTTATTGCAGTTGTACTATTTTTAATTCTCCCCTTTTCCATTGCAGGCGGCAGATTACTTTCCAACCATATAACAAAACCATCTGTATCCAAAGCGGAAAATGATATTGCAGATTTTAAAGCAAACGCTTTCCCTCAAAAAGTGCCCGGGACTCAGAGCGGGTTGTGGGGAAAAGTAAATTCAATTAAAGATCAGATTGTAAAGATAAGCGAATTTGTCGGAACCAAGTCTCAGCAGCTTTCGGTTTGGTTGATGAAAATCATTGCAGGATATATTTTTGACTGTCTGATTTTCCCGTTTTTACTTTTCATCTTTCTGTTCTGGCTTGTAAAAATAGCAGGATATTATATATTCGGACTGCAGAACGCTCAGACAATTAAAAGTGAGTTAGCAGGCCTTATACAAAAAGCTTATCCTGATTCGAAGAAATGAATCTCCATATAATTTCTTTCCCATTAAATTTATTTTATAATTGCATTTTCCGATACGCAATTCCTTTCAGCTATAAAAATATATTAATATATGATTCCCGGAAACAATTTCATCCAATTACAATTACAGAACCAGCCTTGTTCATCTGCCAAAGCCAATTTTCTGTGTAATATTGCAATTTTGGAACAATAAAACTCCCCCTAAATAAAATGGTATATTATTTGCAGTTTGCACTCACATGACTTCACAATGAAATGAACCTCAAAATAGTTTAGATTTGAAATCACTACACTATAATTAATTTCATTATGGAGATAATTAAAAAAAACTAATTATTAATGGAGGAGTAATGAAAAAATATTTTTTATCAGCAATGTTTCTTCTATCAAGCAGTTTTTCTATGCTGTTTTCCCAAACATTGATTCAATCCAAACCTTTTCAAGGCATTCCCAATTTAAACAAAACTTTTGAATTTGAGAAATTCAATGAAAATGCTCCTCTCAAATCAGTAACAATACAAATAGATTTCAGCTCTGAAGGCGGCTATTTTGGTACTGTAAATGGAAATAATTATCCG
>QNDG01000320.1 GCA_003645915.1 Candidatus Zhuqueibacterota bacterium
ACTACGTTCTGAACTGTTCTCTTCTTCATAAATATCAATTGCATCCCACTCTTTATTTTCTTTTTTCTTCTCTGCCGGTTCTGATTCATGATGTATTTTTGAATATAACAGCTTTTCTCCGAAAAAACCCTGTATTCTGAACGAAAGGGGCATAAGTTTGCTATTGCTTCTTATCTGCACTCTTAATTGTGAGATTGGTTTTTCCGGAAAATCCAATTTTAAATATCTTATAACATCTCTGGTTAATTCATCAATTAAAACGTCCTCTATTTTTTCTCTTACTTTTCTGTCATCCGAAGAAAAATAAACAATAATATTGTCCGGTACCAGATAATCATCTTCATATTCAACAGCTATTGTCTCCAACATTGATTTAATGCTGTCCAGAATTACCGAATACGGTATTACTTTTACCGGTTTATAAAATTCTTTTTCTCTGAAATTCCCCATAACTGTCTCCCCTGAAATCAATTATTGACTACCTGCAGCTCATACAAAGCACTGTTTGAAATATCAACAGATACAGAAACCGGAGGTATAGGATTACCTCTTGAATCGGAAACAAGAATAACTTCAACTGATGAAGATTTGCTGCTATCCGATACTGCAACAACACCAAAACATCCCACAATCTCTTTATTTGTATGTTTAAGTATCCTCACATTTGTTCCTGCAGGGAATTTTGTTACTATTCGGAACAAAACATCAACAATTGAAGAATTTAATCCTGTACCTGATTCCCGTTTTATCTCTTTAAGAGCTTCTACAGGGGAAAAATATTTATCGTAATAATTTCCTGAAATCAGATTGTCGTACATATCTGCTACAGCAATGATTTCGGCAAATCTGAATATCTGATTGGGAAGTATGAACTTTTCCTTTAAAGGTGGTTTATTGTTACCTTTAAGTCTCATTGGGAATCCCTGGCCGTCCTGTCTTTCATGGTGCTGCATAATCATCTGCTTCTCAAGCTCAGTAAATGCTCTCCCTCTGTCAAGAAGCTTTTCTCCCAATACCGGATGAAGTTTGTAAAGCTCAATCTCTTCTACCCCCAATTGCCAGTACATCTTTCCGTAAATCTGCGGCAGAGCAGCTTTTCCTATATCATGAAGGACTGCACCCATTCCAAGTTCTAACAGTTCATTCTCAAAAAAACCATACTGACCTCCGATCAGTATGGAAATAAGAGCTACATTTAACACATGATTATGTAAAGCGTTGCTCTGTGGAATTCCAACCATTGTTTCATATCCGGATTCCTTTCCAAAAAGGAACAAATCATGTATCACATCATGGATACTCCTTTTCAACTGTCCCGGAGAAGGTGGCATTATTCTGATCTGTTCGTCTTTCATTTTATGAACCGGTATTTGATTATTATTTGTAAGCTTTGCCACAGAGCTCAGCATCTGATCATAAAATTTGGAAATTGCCGACATCGCCAAATCCCGTGTTTCATCGGCAATAATATTATCCGGGATAATTTTTTCCGTACCTTTTTCTGTAATATAAACAGTTACATATCCAAGCTGCTTTAGTTTCTTAATAATTTGTTCTGTAATTTCAATACCTGCACCAAGAAGAAGGGCTCTTCTCCCGCCAAAGTACGTATATAGCTGCTGACCAAGTACCATCCCTGGTTTTAATTTATTAACCGGATACTGCCTCACTGTGCCACCTTTATTATTTTTCAATAAAATTTACACTGTGCTGGTCATTAAAAAGCAAAAATAAAACCATTATTTTTATTTTTCAAAGATTAGTTTATCTGTATAACCATCTGTTTCAGGTACTTTTATAACAACTTGTTTTTATTGATTTTATGCTACAGTAAATTAATTGTATATACAATGAATTGTTATTCTTATTTTAAAATCCTTTTAAATTACCCTGTTTTAAATTTTTTACCAGTTAAAAATAACCCACCCATAGATACTTTTTAACCATCTATACAAAAACGCACTAATCTCCCTGATTTGATTAACTTAAAATAACCAATCAATTACTCACATGTAAACATTCTCTGAACAACGTTTTTAAAATACTCTAACGGGAAGGGCTTTTTCAAAACTGCATTTATTGACGGCCTTCGCATCTCCTTTGAAAGCCAGCTCTGATAATCAGGATTATCATAATATCCTGTAACATAAATTACAGGCTGCGACTGGTTCATAGTTCTGATCTCTTTTATCAGCTGAGGGCCGGAAATACCGGGAATACACAGGTCAGAAACAACAACATCAGGCTGTATTTTTTTATACAATTTTATTGCCTCTTCTCCTGTAGTTGCCCCGTATGCTTCAAGTCCCATATCCTGGCATACCTGAATTAGAATATCCACCATTGAACTCAGATCATCCACAATTAATATTTTCCGTACTTTCCCGGAATGAAGATCTTTGCTATAGGGTAATTTAATAGTTACTGTTGTTCCCTTAGCAATTTTACTGTCTATAGAAATACTTCCACCGTACTGATGAATAAAATAATTTGCGCTGCTCAAACCCAGCCCTGTACCAAAAGGTTCGTCTTCATGCACTTCTTTTGGAGACGGTTTTGTTGTAAAAAACGGCTTAAATATGTCTTCTTTAATGTCCTCCGGAATACCGCATCCGGTATCCGATACTTCAATATAGATATTTTTCTCATCATGTCTTGTTTTTATAGTCAGTATTCTTTCATCACTTTCATACATAGCATCCAACGCATTGCCGATTATATTCATTAATATTTGGCTGAAATGAGTATATTTCCCAAATATTTGAGGGAGATCTTCATCCAGTTCAATATTCTTTTTAACTTTATGCTTATAAAACATATTGGAATTCAAAAATTTAAGCTCAATTTGAATCAAATCATTGATATTAATGCTTTCTTCCTTTGTAGCATGATCTTTCCTGCTCTTTATCATCAGATTTTCAATTATGCCTTCCATTACATCAACTTCTTCAAGAATCATTTTTAGTTCGTGCGAATCCTTATGATCAAGCGATAGAAGCTGAGCATAACCTTTTATTCCGCCAAGAGGAGTTTTTAAATTGTGTGCAAGTCCTGAAGCCAGAAGTCCGATTTGTTCCAGCTTTTGTGATTCAATTAACTGTGATTGACTTCTTGCAAGTTTTTCCAATGACTCCTTAAGTTCAATATTTGCCCTGGCAATACTGTCATTCAACCTTATTGCTTCCAGTTCTGCATTCTTACGATCAGTAATATCTTCAAGTGATACAACCGCCCACTTTTTGTTATCCAGATTAAAAGGCACTGCATTGATTCTGAAATAGGACGGATTTGAAGGTGAGATGTCCCTTGTAATAGACTCTTCCGCTCCCAATACTTTTTCGCCGGCTTTTAAAGCTCTGTTAATACTTTCATTAATAACACATCTTCTGCATATACTTCCTACTCCACATCCTCTTTTAGACTGGCGATGTTTGGTGCATTGAAGGACTTCCCCTATTTTCCTACCTACAATCTCTTTTTCATTCAGCCCTATAATTTCTTTCCCTGTCGTATTAATCCTTCGTATTTTTTTGTTTTCATCAAATAAGACTAATATGGATGGTACTGCGTCAAATACACCCTGAAG
>QNDG01000321.1 GCA_003645915.1 Candidatus Zhuqueibacterota bacterium
ACGTAATGTAAATTATATATGATCTGTTTTTTAAAAATATAGAATTTACTGATCCTTTTGGTGCTCGGAGAAATGATGAGTAGAGCAAAAATACTTGTTGTAGAAGATGAAAGTATCGTTGCAGAAGATATAAAGCAGGTTCTAAAAAAACTTGGATACAGTGTTGTAGGTACAGTATCTGAAGGAGAACTGGCTATTGAATTTGCTTTAAATGAAAGACCGGATGTTGTGTTAATGGATATAGTTTTAAAGGGTGAGAAAACCGGTATTGAAATTGCAAAAAAGATGCTTGATCTGAATATCCCTGTTATTTATTTAACAGCATATGCTGATGAAATTACTCTTAATAAGGCAAAACAAACAGCACCGTATGGGTTTATTTTAAAACCTTTTGAAGAGCAGACACTTAAAAGCACAATTGAGATGGCTCTTTATAAGCACAGGATGGAGCAGAAGCTGCGTGAGAAAGAGCTGTGGTTTTCCACTACACTTATGAGTATAGGCGACGGAGTTATTGCAACTGATATTGAAAGCAAAATTATTTTAATGAATCCGGTGGCAGAAAAATTTACAGGCTGGACTCAAGAGGAAGCTTATGGTGAGCCTTTGGATAAGGTTTTTAATCTTGTAAATGAAAAGGGCGAGAAAATTTCTCCGGATATTGAGAGGGTTTTTAAAACCGGCGAAGTAATGGGACTTCTGGATAATACCTTTCTTGTCTCAAAGCAGGGTATAATGATTCCGGTTGATGACAGTATCGCGCCAATTAAAGACAAGTTTATGGGTATAATAGGTGCTGTAATTGTTTTTCATGATATTGTTGAAAGAAAACTTGTTGAAAGAGCTTTGAAAGAGAGTGAAGAGAGATACCGGAGTCTGTTTGAAGAATCTCATGATGCAATTTTTATAACAACGCGAAGTGGTAATTTTGTACTTGTTAATCAGTCAGCTCTTAATTTATTCAACTATAAAAAAGATGAAATTATTAAGCTAAACCTGAGAGATCTTTTTGTTAATAAAGAGCAGTGGGATGAATTTAAATTCCAGATGGAACATAGTGGCTCAGTAAAGGATTTTGAAGTTGAATTGTATAATAAGAAAAAAGGTGTCTTGTATTGTATGCTTACCGGAAGCATAAGAAAAGATGACGAAGGAGAGCTGCACGGTTATCAGGGGATTATAAGGGACATAACTGAAAAAAAGAAATCTGATGCAGAGAAAGAAAAAATAAAAGCTCAACTACTTCAGGCTCAAAAAATGGAAGCAATAGGAGTGCTCGCCGGAGGTGTTGCTCATGATTTTAATAATATTTTAACTATTATTCAGGGGAATCTTGATCTTGCTTTAATGAGAGTTGAAAACTATGATGATCCTGAGTTGATAAGAGATTTAAAAGCTTCTCATGAAGCATCAGTAAGAGCTGCGGATTTAACCAGCCAGTTACTGCTTTTCAGCAGAAAACAGCCAATGCGGTTCGCAAATGAAGATTTAAATCAAATAATCGAAGATATGCTTAAAATGCTTCACAGACTGATTGGAGAAGATGTTAGCATAAAAACGGATTTAGCAGAAGATCTATACTCTGCAAGGATAGACAGAGGAAGCATTGAACAGTTAGTAATGAATCTTGTTGTTAATGCAAGAGATGCTATGCCTGAGGGAGGAGAAGTTACAATAAAAACAGTTAATTCAAATGGAGATGAAATTCCAAAAGATAAAAGAAAGTATCATCTTTATGTTAAACTTTCTTTATCAGATAATGGACAGGGAATTGAAGAGGATATTCTTAATGATATTTTCAACCCTTTTTTTACGACTAAGGGACCCGGAAAAGGAACCGGGTTAGGTTTATCTGTGGTTTTTGGAATAGTTCAACAGCATAATGGATGGATAGATGTCAATAGTGAGCCAGGTAAAGGCACTGTTTTTTCGGTATATTTACCGGTTGAAAATAAAGGTAAGAAAAGCAAGCAAAAGTCAGCTAAAAAAGCTGTATTGCCAAAAGGTGAAGGCCAGTTGGTTTTGGTAATAGAAGATGAAGAAGGTGTAAGAAAATTTATAAGCGAGGTTTTGGTTAAGTCTCAATATAATGTTATACAGGCAAAAACAATTGAATTTGCCGAAGCTATTATAAAAGAGCAGCACAGGGATATCAATCTTATTTTATGTGATGTTGTTCTTCCGGACGGTATAGGGTTAAAGCTGCTTGAAAATCCGATTCTGCAAAAAAAACCTATACCAATGATATTCTGCAGCGGATATACAGGAACAAGATCAAGATGGGAGACTATTAAAAACAGAGGTATTCCGTTTCTTCAAAAACCGTTTACAGTAGAAGAACTGCTTGCTAAAGTAAACGAAGTTCTGTAAATTTGCACATATGGAAACAGGAATAACATTACTTACACACAGCAATATTAACAATGTTAAAGCTGCAGAGCTGTTTTTAAAACAAAATTCTCTAAAAATAAAATCTCCGGATTTTGCCTTATTACGTCAGATAGTTAAAAATTTTTCTATATTCCCTTATGAAAATATAAGCAAAATAATCAAAAGCCGTAAGTCAGAAGGAATTGACAGATTACGATTACCTCAGGAAGTATATTCAGAACACAGAGAATACAATTTTGGCGGAACATGTTTTTCACTAACCTATTACCTGAAATCAATTCTTGATATCTCAGGTTACAGTTCTTATCCTGTGCTTGCTGATATGAATTGGGGCCAAAATGTCCACTGCAGCCTTGTTGTGCTTATTGACAGCGTAAAATATCTGGTTGACCCCGGTTATCTTCTCACAGAACCCATGGAAATAAATCCGTTAAAACCCAGAGTTTACATGAATGAATTCTCCGGTGTGGAACTTATATTCAGACAGAATCAGAACATTGTTGAATTGTTTACATTTAACAGAAATGAGTTGAAGTGGCGTTACAGGTTCAGGGATGAGCCTGCTGATGATGAAATGTTTTTTAAGGCATGGTCGGATTCTTTTAACTGGAAAACGATGAAAGGTATATGCCTGAATAAGATTGAAAAAAAGACAAGAATTTACATACATAATCATTTTATGCGGGAAGAAAATTTTTCAGGAAAAAAGAATTATAAAATAAAGAACAATCTTCACATAGTTGTAAATGAAAGATTCGGAATTGATAAACATTTTGTGGAGGAGGCTCTTACAAATGTTGAGCTGATCAGAGGGAAACACAATCAAGCAGAATAGAATAAACGGAGATAATATGTATTGTTATAAATGCGGAAATAAAATAGACACGGCAAATAAAATTATGCATCAGCAGCAGTGCCCTTTCTGCGGCGCAAGCCTGCACTGCTGTCTGAACTGTAAGTTTTATGATGAGAAATCATATCATCAATGCAGAGAAACAGAAGCTGAGTTTGTTTCAGATAAAAAATCTGCAAATTTCTGCGATTATTTTTTACCGGGGACTGTTAGAATTACTGTAAATACAGATAAGGCGGAACAGGCAAGAAAAAAACTGGAAGAGCTGTTTAATAAACATAGTAGAAATAAATCTAAAATATTTTAATATTTAGAAGAATTGTGTTAATTG
>QNDG01000322.1 GCA_003645915.1 Candidatus Zhuqueibacterota bacterium
CTGACACTATTAAATCTTTTATCACTTGAAATAACCGGAATTTCAAACAATCGTGCAGTTGAAAGAATCAGCCTGTCATGTAATTCAAAGAATGGGGTCTTTTCTGCAACTATTAATATTTCCGGTGTCAAATCCACAATACTATAAAGTGAGGATGATTCGATTTTTTCCAATACCTGCATTAAATTAATATCAATTCGATTCTTTTCAGCAAGATACATAATTTCCATTAAGCTTATCACGGAAATCATAAAATTATTACTCTTCTGATTAAGAATTTCACGTGCTTTTTTCCCGATATTCCCGATATCTGAAAAATGACGAATTATTGTTACTGTATCCAATAAATATAACACTACTATATTTTCCTGTTTGAGATTGATTTTTCCAATTCTTTACGAACAGATTTAACCTCAGATTCAAGATTAGGAATATCCTCAAATCCTTTATTTTTCCATATTCCTTTTAAACTTACCGGTTTTGCAGGCTTAAGTTTCAATTCTCTCAGAATATCATTAATAAATTTTTCCACATCATCAACTTTTTGAGCCGGGAGTTTTGAAATACTATTTATTAATTCCATTTTCTTTATTGCTGTTTTCTGCATAAGAACCCTCTGCAAAACATAATTTCAATCTGACTTCCTGTTGTTACATATCTTATTTTATTATACAAAAAATGTGTTTTAATGTCAATGTATTAACTCAATCGTTTTATATTCCGCAACCTTACTTTAATCCAGGTGACAATACTTTAACAGCAATCTTTACCGCTGAATGAAACAATTTTCGTATCTCCGGATTAATAAACTGCAAATTTATATAAACAATCTAATATTTTTACTTTTTGAATATAAACAATGCAGAAGAACGCTGCACCTGAACAGATAAAATATTAAACTTTACAGCTTTCAGCTTCTGTCCTACTTTCTCACAAGTCTTCGGAAATTAAACAGAGAAACTGAAAGTACAACGGCTGCTATACCCGCCAGTATAATCAAATCCTTATAAAAATAAGTTATACCATTGCCTTTGATAAATATTTCTCTGATAATCTTTATAAGATACCGGACAGGATCTATATCGGAAAAAAATCTTACTGCAGCAGGAATATTTTCAACAGGTGTAAAAAGTCCGGCAAGCATAATAAAAGTTACCATTGAAAACCAGCTGAAAAACAACGCCTGTTGCTCTGTTGAAGCAACAGTTGAAATAAAAAGTGCATACGACAACAGAGCGCAAAGAAATATTATTGCTGTAATCAGCATGTAAATCATATTCCCCCTTACAGGAATTCCGAACCACAGAACAACAACTGCTGTGCCTACTATCATATTAAAAATTCCTATGAGCATCATAGGCATGGCCTTGCCAACATAAATCTCCACAGGTGACAATCTTGATACGAGAAGAGTATCCATTGTCTGCTGGACTTTTTCTCTGACAATGGACAATGACGTAAGAAAAAGGGACAGAATTGTCAGAAGTAGTGCAACAATTCCGGGCCCCATATAATTTATACTTTTAAGCTCCGGATTGAACCTGATTAAAGTCCTGTTTTCAACAGGCATTTTTATCCCCATATTCTTCAACTCTTCCAGAAAATACCTTCTGATTATACCCGCCACATATCCCGCTGCAAGGGAAGATGTATTGGAATCAACTCCATCCATCAAAACCTGAACTTCCGGTATCGAAGAGGTTAAATTACCGGAACCAGAATCACGGAATAGAATTACTGCTGACAATTTTCCCTTTTTCAGTACAATTTTCGGATCAACCTCGGAAGCTGAAATTTTTTTAACATTAAACAAAGGGCTTGAATTAATTCTTCTGATAATTCTTTCCGCAGTTGCACTATTTGAATAATTTACAATCTCCACAGGTACATTTTTAATATCTGTGGTAACAACATACCCGAAAAGTACTATTTGTATTATAGGCGATACAAAAATAAAAGGGAGAATTTCTCTTTGCCTGAATATCTCTATAAATTCTTTTTTTACAAGATATAAAAGTCTCACTTGGGCCTCTTACGTAGTTTCTGAAAATAAAAGCTTGCTGACAGTAAAAGAATTAGACTGAATCCCAACAATACTGCACTTTCAGTTACAAATACATTTATTCCTGCACCTCTCAACACAACGCCTCTTATTATCCGCAAAAAATAAGTGGCAGGGATAAACCCGGAAATAAATCTCAAAACCGGGCCGAGAGATGTTAAGGGAAAAATAAATCCTGAAAGCAAAATTGAAGGAAGCATTGTAATAAGCAGAGTTGCAAACATTGCTGTTTTCTGAGAAGGTGCAATTGTTGATATCATAACCCCCATTGAAAGCCCTGTAATAACATAAATTACGGAAAACAGTGCCAGCGTTAAGACGCTTCCTCTTATTGGAATGCCGAACCAGAATTTTGCAAACACCAGAATAACAAGTCCCACAAGAAATGCCACTGCTGTATAAGGAAGAGTTTTGCCAATAATAATTTCCGATGATTTAAGAGGAGAAATAAAAATCAGATTCAATGATCCGCTCTCCCGCTCTCTTGCAATGCTGATAGAAGTCAGCATTGCTGAAATCATAAGAAGCAGAACTGCAACAAGGCCGGGAATAAAAAAGAATGAGCTTTTCAGCTGCGGGTTAAAATAAATTTTTGTACTGATATTTGCCAGCCCTGCATACCTGTTTATACCTGACATAAACTCAGCAAGAATACGCTCATTATACTGATAAACCAGGTTTGCAACATTGGAATCGCTCCCATCAATTATGATAGATACTTTTGCACCTGTACCGTCAACTACAGATCTTGAAAAATCCTTTGGAATAATTATAACCTCTTTTAACTCTCCTTTACGAAGCAGTTTCTCCCCCTTTTGTACAGGAAATGCAGAACCTGCTTTCAGATCATGCAGTTTAAAATACTTATTGTTTCCGAACGCCTTAATAAGATTTCTGCTGTGCTCCCCGTTATTAAAATCAATAATACCAGCATCAACCTTTTTCAAATCAAAATTAATACCATATCCGTAAATTATCATCATTACTACAGGGAGAATAAAGACGATGGTCAGGCTTGTGGGATCCCTGAGAATATGGTTAAACTCTTTGATTATTACAGCTCTAAGCCTTTTCATGTTCTTTGATCGCCTCTTTAAAAAGGGTTTCCATTGAATCTGCTTTTCTTGAATTCAAAAGTTCCCTGGGTTCACCTTCCAGAATAATGTTTCCTCTGTTAATAACTATAACTCTGTCGCTGTAAAAAGCTTCATCAAGATTATGGGTTGTAACAAGAAGTGTCTTGCCTCTGTTTTTCAGGTTGTATATCTCCTGCCAGAAACTTCTTCTCGTCTCAGGATCAACACCTGAAGTGGGTTCATCAAGAAAAATAACCTCCGGATCCGGAAGTAAACATACAAACAGTGCTACTTTCTGCTTGTATCCCGGTGGAATATCTTCAATTTTCTGATTAAGGATATCAGCAGGAATCATCTTTGACAATTCCTCTTTTTTCCCGGCTATCATGGATTTGGACAAATCAGAAATACCACCAAAAATTTCAACA
>QNDG01000323.1 GCA_003645915.1 Candidatus Zhuqueibacterota bacterium
TATTAAAAAATCAGATAATCACTGTTTTTCATTATCAGTTCTTTTTCTCCATCTTCATAAAACAGAGTTACATAATCCACATTAATTCTGTTTTGAATTTCAGAAGTATAAATCCTGTCAATGTGCACAACTTTATCAGGAGAGGAGAAATCCTTTACACCGATTATTCCGCCAAAGTGATCACTTCTTCCGAAAGCAATATGTAGCCCAAGTTTTTCGTCAAGAAGGATTGAATTTACAGGTTTGAGGCCGTATTTCTTTAAAACTCCGAATCCGAGTTCGGCAATGTTTGAATATGCAGGTTCCGATGAAATTTTTATTTTTTCTTCATCGGAATATTTTCCGGAGCTCAAAATTCCAACAGCCTTGTTATTTTCAATTTTATACAAAACAACTTCATTGTCAAATTGAACCGGAACAATTCCGGACGATCTGCTCGGTTCATTTTCTCCTTCATACGGAACAATATAAGCTTCTCCGCTGGGCAGATTGCCTGCATGACCTGGCTCAGGAAATCTTCCGCCTGATGCATGGGCTGTTCTGAACCTAAGATCAAAAAATACTTTGTAGGTATCTTTACTGTCAACTGTAAAGCTGATCTCAAGACCTGTACCTTTATCAAGCAGCGTTTTAATCTTATTTACCATACCATTTATTTCTTGGTAGTCAAGTTTTAAAGCAGGAATCATTGATTCGGAAAAACCGGGCATAGTAGCAGCTCTGAATCCGTATTTTTTTGCGTTTAATTTTAGCGGAGCAGTAGCAGAGAATTCCGTAGGTGCAATAATAATCTGGTTTTGTAAAAAAAATTCTTCAATTGTAATTTTATTTTTAAGCAGGTGTAATGAGTCTGCATAAAGATCCGAAATTTTTCCTGAAAAGTTATAAAAATTATCAGGGAGATCAGCGTTATTATTACCAACATTACTATAAACAACAAAGGTTACTCTGTTTAAACCTATACTGTTTTTAACATTATCAAGTTTTTGAGCCCAATTATATGCCAGTTTTCTTCTTTTTTCCCACAGTTCGGAATCTTCCTGCGGGCTTGCAGGAAGGTCAACCATTATTGCAAGGGACTTATCTTTTTCCGTGGGTGAAAAAACAGATTTAACCAATTGTGCCAGTTCCGTTTGGGAAAGATTTGTATGCATGAGCTGCCCCTTTTCTGAAATGGGTGTTGAGTAAAATGTTTAAATATGTGTAAATAATTCCGAGTTATAAAAAACAGAATCAGATATCTTCATCAAGCACAGTATCGCGCAGAAGAACCAGAATGGCTGCCTGAGGAACAACAAGGTAATGTTTTCCGTTGTACTCAATTTCAACAGCGCTTTTTTTAAGGAAAATTGCATAATCTCCGATTTGCGCTTCCATTGGGATGTATTTTCTTCCGGTATGGCTTCTTTTCCAGGGCTCTTCATCAACTTCACCTGGCTCAGGGTAAGGTATACCGGGGCCTGTTTCAATTACTCTGCCGGTCTGGACCGATTGTTTTTCAACAACTGTCTGAGGCAGGTATAAACCTACTTTTGTCCTCTCCTCGTTTTCAAGAGGTGCAATCAGTACCCTGTCTCCGACAACTATAAGTTTTCTGTTTTCTGTATTCATACCTTAATCCCTGATTTGTTTGAATATAGCAAGAATGAAAATTTGTGTCAAGAAAAATGTGCATTCCGTACGTATACAAAATAAGTTCTTGCAATAGAAATAACTTTATAGTATTTTAAACTATCTTTTGTATTTTTAAGGAGTTGGTTATGGATAAAAAATCCTCTCTCTATAAAAAATTACTAAGTGTTTATTTATTATACCTTCTTGTGCTCACTCTTAATCCGTATGATTTTTCCACAGAACACTTAAAGCATCTGTTGAGTTTTGATCTTAAAAATTTTCTTGAATTTATTTTTCATTTTAATATATGGGATTTTGCATTAAATATAATATTTTTTATTCCTGCCGGTGTTTTATTTTCTTCAATAAAAGCAGAGAAAAATAAATCGGAATTGATAAGATATCAGCCGATAGTTTTTTACGGATTGCTCATAAGTTTATGTATTGAACTGATACAACTGTTTCTTGACAGATCAACATCTGTAATTGATCTTATGGCAAACGGACTGGGAACTTTTACCGGAGTGTATCTTTTTAATTCTCACAGACATATTTTATTCAGAACAATCAGGAATTTTTCTGTTGAACTAAACAGGTCGTTAAGAGTTTTTATTGCGTACTCTTTTCTCATGTTTTTAATGGTTACAGCATCTCTGCCTTATTTCCTTAATACTCCAAGTTCATGGATTGATTCTTTCCATCTTTTAATAGGAAACGAGCCGACTTTAAACAGAGGGTGGAAGGGAGAAATTTACAAAGCTGCAGTTTATAAAAAGGAGCTTTCAAAAAACGAAGTGTCCGATTTGTTTAAAATTAAAAATAATTTTTCGGAACAAAGCAGACAAATGATTAAAAATGCCGGATGTGTTGCTCTGTATGATTTTTCCGTACATTCCGGGCAAGAATTTTTTAATGAAAAAATATCTGACAATATTACGCTTAGATTAAAAGGTGACAATTATGATCGTGTACCGGGCGGTATAAAACTTTCAGGAAAATCAGTTTTGAAAAGTATGCTTCCAGCGCGGGATATTATAAAGGAACTGAAAAGTACAAACCAGTTTTCTGTTGAAGCGTGGATAAAAACTTCTGATCTGAACCAGCAGGGACCTGCAAGGATCTTGACAATTTCTGACGGGCCGGATAATAGGAATTTTACTCTTGCACAAAAGGGAAAAGGAATTCATTTTAGAGTAAGTACTTTTCTTGCAGGTAAAAACGGTTCAAGAATAAATCTCCGGGCCAAGAATGTAATTAATGATACTCTCATACATCACATTGTCGCAACGTTTAATCATGGTGTTGAAAAGATCGCTGTGGACGGAAAGTTTGTTTCGCAAAGAGTTTACGGTGATATGGATTATATTCCGTATATTTTCAGGCTTGGAACAAACTTCCTGTCAAAAATTGCATATTATCTGCTTTTTCCGGTTCTTCTCGGTGTATTGTTTTACAGCATAGGTGAACCATTAAGAGAGGTAAGGGCCGCAGGTGCTGTAATTATTTATATTATTTTTGTACAGATATTTTATTACATAAAAGCAGCGCAAACAATGAATCCGGAATTTATTGCAGCAGGTATAATTGCTGCAGTGTTTTCACTGTATATCGGAAGATTAATAAAAACTGCAAATGCGTGGGGATGTTTGAAGTAAAACAGGAACAAATTTAATTACTGTACGTAATATTATTCTGTAAGAACCTTATAAAAAAAATAATTGCATTTATTGTATGGAATTAACAGATTGGTGCGTAAAAGAGCTTTAAAAAACTACTGGGGATCTGTTTTTACTATTGGTTATGTCTTTGCATTAAGTTTAATTGGAATCGAAGGACATAATCATGCGATTGACGGCTCTTTTCATGATAACTGCCCTGCATGCCAGTGGGAAATACAGACAAAATCCGATGATACTGTTACTGCAGCTATTTTAAAAAATGTTGAACAA
>QNDG01000324.1 GCA_003645915.1 Candidatus Zhuqueibacterota bacterium
ATGCTGTTGCATTTGGAACATGAGTTGGCACTAAATAAAACAGATTCCACTTTCGTGTGGAGAACACATCAGCTCTTTAAAATAATAGACAGGGAACAGAGATACAACAGTTTCATATTTACTGCCCTTGCCTTTTCTTCCGGCATCTGAAAATCTCATTATCCCATTCCCTATTCACTTCACCCTGAGCAGTACCCTGAGCTTCGTCGAAGGGTTTGTGGAAGTGTCCCCTATTCACTATTCACTTTTCACTATTCACTAAAACTTTTCCCTTGACTCTTTGGGAAGAATTACACATATTACACAAGTAATATTATCGGATACAAATAGTTTTGATTACAAATATGATACTTCCGGCAGGCTGGTTAAAGTATATAAGAATAATTCGCTGATTTCAGCTTACATTTACGACTCCAACGGAAACAGGCTTTCATTTGCAGCACAGTCTGACACGCTCTTTGGTATTTATGATGCACAGGACAGGATGATCTCTTACGGAGATATGAGATTCGGCTATACTGCAAACGGATCTCTCAGGTGGAAGGCAGAAGGTTCGGATACAACATTTTATAACTACGACCTGCTCGGTAACCTGCTCTCCGTAAAACTTCCCAACGGAGATTTTATTGAGTATCTGATTGACGGCCAGAACCGGCGTGTTGGCAAAATCATAAACGGAGAGTTTAAAAAAGCCTGGCTTTATCAGGATCAGCTTAATCCCATTGCAGAAATAGACAGCGCTGGGAATATAATCTCCCGTTTTGTGTATGGAACAAAAAGTCATATTCCCGATTACATGGTCAAAGGAGACTTAACCTATAGGTTTATCACAGACCATTCACCGTTTATCAGTTACGCCTTTCTTTCGACTATACTTGAAACTTTCTGTTTTTTCATGAAAACCTTTGGATATAATCTGATTTTTCCTTATCTTAGATAGAGATTTTGTTAAGAGGAAAATGAAAATGATCATCAGAGAAACATATCTGAAAAAAATTAAGCCCTATATTGACAAACCGATAATTAAAATTATTATTGGAATGAGACGTGTAGGAAAAAGCTATTTTATCAGACAAATAATTGATTTTTTAATTAATTCCGGCGTTGATAAAAATCAAATTCTATATATTAACAAAGAATTAATAGAATTTGATTCTATAAGAACATATCAGGATCTACACAGATTTGTAACTGATTTTTTTCTGAAAATCGATAAACATAGATATCTGTTTATTGATGAGATACAGGAAATTGATAAATGGGAAAAAACAGTAAACTCTTTTTTTGCAGAAGAGAAATATGACATTTATATTACAGGTTCCAATTCAAGCCTGCTTTCTTCCGAACTCTCTACTCAGATTTCCGGAAGATATGTTCCTGTAAATGTATATACGCTTACATTTAAGGAATTCCTTAAATTCAGGGGAAATAAAATATCCGACTACAGAGACGAATTCAGTAATTATCTTAAATTCGGAGGCTTCCCCCTGATTCACAGTTTTAATTTTGATGAAGAAATAACTTATCAATATATTAATTCTTTGTACAACACTATTATATTAAAAGATGTAGTAAGCAGATACAATATTCGGAATGTAAGGCTTTTTCAGGATATTGTTAAATTTATTTTCAGTAACCTTGGTTACATATTTTCAAGTAATTCAATCAGTAAATATCTAAAGAATCAGAAGAAACATATAAGCGTTGATACTATTCAAAACTATCTGCTGTTTCTTGAATCAAGTTTTATGATACATAAAGTACAGAGATATGACATACGTGGTAAAAAAATTCTTGAACTACACGAAAAATATTATCTTGGTGATATTGCCTTGAAAAACGCCCTTCTCGGTTACAGAGATACTGATCTGCCGGGCATACTGGAAAACATAATATTTCTGCACCTGAAACAAAACAATTACACTGTTTATATAGGAAAAATTGACAATTATGAAATTGACTTTATAGCCGAAAAATCAGGCGAACGCATTTATTTCCAGGTTGCTTATCTTTTGGAAAATAAACAAACAAGAGAAAGAGAATTCAGAGCGCTGGAAAAGATCAGAGATAATCACCCCAAATATGTCTTAAGCATGGATAATCTGCCTCCATCAAATAATAACGGTATTATAAGGATGAATATAATTGATTTTCTATTAAAATAATTTCTATTCACCACTCTTACAAAAAGCTCATTCAGACACGCTCTTTGGCATTTATGATGCACAGGACAGGATGATCTCTTACGGAGATATGAGATTAGGTTATACTGCAAACAGGTCTTTACGATTTAAAGCACAAAACGGAGATACAACCTGGTACCATTACGACCTGCTCGGTAACCTGCTCTCTGTAAAACTTCCCAACGGAGATTTTATTGAGTACATAATTGACGCACAGAACAGGCGAGTCGGTAAAATTGTAATCATAGATTTAAATCTGCTAAATAAAAAATACCATTTATTTTCCAGATTACCCACTATTTACTATTTGCATTTCAGGCCGCAATGTGGTACATTATGCAAACAATGAAAAAGCATTTGATCTGATAATGTCAAATTTAATTCAAAAATTAAGGTGATTTTTTTAATACGGCACAAAAGCTCATCCCGATAAATCAGGACAAGTTGTTCCCGACTACATGGTCAAAGGAGACTCAACCTACAGGTTTATCACAGACCATCTCGGGTCTGTAAGGCTTGTTGTAAATGTTGAAACCGGTAAAATTGCACAGAGAATTGATTACAACGAATTCGGCAATGTTCTTTTAAATACAAATCCAGCTTTCCAGCCCTTTGCCTTTTTTGATGACTATTCCCCGCAGATGACTATATTTCTAATTCATACGGCAGAAGAATCATCAGCTAATTAATATACAAATAACGCTTAATCTTTTTTGTGGGCGTTTTCTCAAAAGGCTCCGGCTGTTCAATTATCAAGTGGATACGTGAATACCTTGACACCCTGTTATTTACTTTTTCTTTTATGGATTCCAAAAGCTCATTAATCATCTCATGCATCTTTGATTCGGATAGTCTCTCTTTCGTTATTGTCTTATCAATTAATTCATAATTCAAATGCACGCGTGCGACTATTTTATCGTCATGTTTATACACAAGTGATTCAAGAACGTATTCATTTTCATTAAGATGCGCCTCAATTTCCTCGGGATATATGTTTTCCCCGCTCGGGCCCAGGATCATATTCTTTAGTCTTCCCTTAATAAAAACATATCCGTCGGAATCCATCACTCCGAGATCTCCGGTACGGAACCAGCCGTCTTTTGTAAAAACTTCTTTTGTCCTGTCCGGATCCTTGTAATATCCTTTCATTACATTCGGGCCTTTTACAACAATCTCCCCCTCTCCTGTAACAGGATCCGGATTATCAATCCGTATCCTCACATCTGACACTGCAGGCCCTGTTGATCTGAACTTTGTTTCTGACGGAGCACAGCCGGCTATTAACGGAGAAGTCTCCGTAAGCCCGTATCCGATTGCATACGGAAATCCGGCTTCACGCAGAAAATGCTCAGTTTCAGGGGATAGAGGAGC
>QNDG01000325.1 GCA_003645915.1 Candidatus Zhuqueibacterota bacterium
ACTAATTTCAGGAGGGCCGGAAATTTTTAGAGAGGTATTAGAAAGGTTGTTTAACGAGGCGATGACAATAGAGCGGAGTGAGTTTTTGGGAGCAGCGCCTTATGAGCGTACAATAGAACGACTGGGTCATTCAAACGGGTTCAAGTCAAAGAGATATCAGACAAGTGTTGGCGAGCTAAAGTTGTCAATTCCTCAAGTAAGAGGGCTTAAGTTTTATCCTAAGAGCATTGAACGGGGTTGTCGATCAGAACGTGCATTGAAATTGGCTATTGCTGAAATGTATGTTATGGGTGTATCAACACGCAAAGTAACAAAGATCACTGAACAGTTGTGCGGTTTTGAAGTGAGCTTGGGTCAGGTAAGTCGTTTGTCCAAAGAGTTAGATGAAACCCTGGATGCATTTAGAAACAGACCGTTGGAGGATGAATATCCATTTGTTTACTTTGATGCCCTTTACGAGAAAGTCCGTTATGGGGGTATGATTCGTGATATTGCTGTACTTATAGCTACCGGAGTTAATAAAAGGACTGGAAAGCGCGAGATACTGGGCATAGAGGCGCTTTTATCTGAAGCAGAGGTACATTGGCGCACCTTGCTTAAAAAGCTATCAGAGCGAGGCTTAACTGGTGTCGAGTTATTTATTAGTGATGATCACGAGGGGCTTAAAGCTGCCCGCAGAAGTGTTTTTCCTTCAGTTCCATGGCAAAGATGTCAGTTTCGTATGTCTCAGAACGCACAGAAATATGCACCAAAAGTGTCTATGCGTAAAGAAATCGATCAAGTACTGAGGGATATATTTAACACGATGAATAAAGAAGCCGCTTTATCATTAGCTCATAAATTTGCAGAAATTTATGAAGAATCAGCTCCTGATTTTTCCATATGGCTGGAAGAAAGCATTGAAGATGGACTAACAGTATTTTCATTTCCCAGAAAATACTGGACATAACTTCGAACTGTCAATCCATTGGAACGTTTGAATAAAGAAATTCGACGGCGTACCCGGGTTGTTGGTATTTTCCCAAATCAAAAATCATGTTTAAGATTGATCACAGCAGTATTGCAGGAAATTCATGAAGGATGGATTGTCGGAAGAAAATATATAAACTTTGAGAATAATAAGGACGAGGAGAACCTTGAATTGCCAATTTACAGAAAAATGTTGCATAATCTAAAAATCAGCAGGATCAGGAAAAAACAGCATACAGGGAGCATACAGGGTTATTTTGCCGTTTAAAATGGGATTTTTAAACTGTAACCAAATTACAGTAACAGCAAACCCAACCGACCTTGATTTTATGGCTTTTTTTTGGTATATTGATAAGATTAATTTAAGGGTGTTTGATAATTTAAAACAAATATTTAAAAGTTATGGCAGAGAAAAAAATAATATACAGAAAATTTCAGAGATTTCCGGTTATTAAAATAAAAATTGCGGAACATCCGGCTTATCTGAATTTTAATATTAACGGGCCTTTTTCTGCATTTGATAATTTTGGTAATTTGTTATACGAAATTCAAGAACCGGAAACATCGTGGAGAATCAAAATAAGTTCGTTTGAAGCCCCTAAATTTACATACTTTGTTAATTTTTATTCCGGCAAAGATGCAAAAAAGACAGATGATGTGGAAAAAATACTAAAAGAAAAAGGTGTGGATGTTTATAGAGATGTAAAAGGAGGGACAATATTATTAAACGATAGTGAAATAATTAATAATACTTATTTTCTCCTTCGTTCAGGGGAATTTGAATCAGCAAAGGAAGCTGAAAATTTAATAAATCTTAATATAGAGGGTATATCACCCGAACTTGTTAAGGAAAAGATCAGAGAATCCAAATGTGTTTTTGAGATTTTCGAAAGTTCACTTGGAGATTCGGCAAAGTGTCTTAATTCGTTACGTATTATTCCTCACTACAGCAGTACAAAAATATCCATTAAAAACATACTTGTTGATTCCGGTTATGATTGGTCAGTCCAAATTGACAGAACATTTACAACGCCGGTATTTTTCAGCGCTGACACTATGGGCAGGCTGATTGCTGTTGCTGAAATGGGGCTTGAAGATTATTTGAGGGGCGTTGTACCTATGGAAATGCGTTCCGATGCGCCTTTGGAATCATTAAAAGCTCAGGCAGTAGTTTCAAGAAGCTTTGTGCTTTCAAGGCTGGGTGTAGCGCATTCCCACGAGGGATTTGATTTTTGCAGTGATCCTCACTGCCAGATGTGGGGAGGTTCTGATTTCTATTCACAAGAGAGTGACCGTGCTGTTAAAGAGACAGAGGGCCAGGTACTTTTTTCAGGGACAAAACTATGTGATACGTTTTTTACACCGGTATGCGGGGGATTTACACGCAACGGATCAATAAATGAATTCAATGCCTATACTGCCAAGTCTTTTGCTGAATTGGACGGAGAAAGAAAAACAAAACAGGGTTTTAAGCTTAACAGTGAAAAAAAGATTTTCGATTGGGTAAGTATCAGCCCTGATGTTTATTGTAAACATGGGAATCAGCAAAGTCCTGTTGTGAGACATGGCCATGAAAAAGATTCTTTCAGGTGGCAGGTGAATATTGACAGGAAGGATATTGAAAAGCGCATGATCGATTTTTATAGTATAGACATAGGAACAATTTATGATATTATCCCTGTTAAAAGATTTAAGTCCGGCCATATCAGCCAGTTAGAAATAATCGGGAGCAGGAAAAATATAATTGTAAACGGCGAACAAAATATACGTAAATTATTTACTAAATCAGGATTGTACAGTTCCTGTTTTTACATAGAGGCAAATATAGGACATAACAGCCTCCCATTGTCATTTACAATATACGGAGCCGGAGAAGGTGATGGAGCCGGCATGTGTCAGTCAGGCGCTGTTTTTCTGGGATCAGAAGGTAAAAATCACAGGGAAATTCTTAAACACTATTTTGGAACAGATACAATGCGGAAACTCTATTAGCTTTTGTTTAATCGGGAGTTTTATGTACGACGAATTGACAAACAGGCTGCAACCTTTAAATAAACGGCTTTCCGGACTTAAAGAACATCTTAATCTGGATGATAAACTTAAAAGAATTGACGAACTGGAAAAGTTGAGCAGTTCGCCTGAATTCTGGAATAATCAGGAAAAGGCTCAGCAGGTTTTAAAAGAGATAAATGAGCTTAAAGAGTGGACAGAAGCGTGGGAGAAACTGCATAGCAAGTTTAATGATATTGAAATACTGCTGGATCTTGCGAAAGACGAACAGGACAGCAGCACTTTTGATGAAGCTGCATCGGAAATAGAAGAACTTGAACAAGGAATTGAGCGGCTTGAGCTGGACAGAATGCTGAGCGGGCCAAATGATTCAATGGATGCAATTCTTACTATTCATCCGGGAGCAGGAGGAACCGAATCTCAGGACTGGGCTGAAATGCTGTTCAGAATGTATATTCGTTTTTGTGAGAGAAGCGGATACAGCGTGTCTATAATGGATCTGCAGGCAGGTGATGAAGCAGGAATTAAAAGCGCTACTCTGGAAGTTAAAGGGAAAAGCAGTTTCGGTTAT